>JAFLUD010000038.1 GCA_022508965.1 Oscillospiraceae bacterium | reverse complement strand
GCCCGATGCGATTCGAACGCACGACACCTAGCGTCGGAGGCTAGTGCTCTATCCAGCTGAGCTACGGACGCAGATAAACCATATCATATTGATTATATCATATTGAGGAAGAATTTTCAAGTATTTTTTGAAATAAAGGGAACAAGATCATCAAATAACGGGATCATCAACCCCGCGCAATTTTTTCGTGTTTTGCGAAGCAAAACCGAATTCCCATTAGGGGAATTCGAGGAAAAATTGTGCTAGCAAAGAGCGTTTGTCAAGCTGCGTAGCAGCGCAGACAAATGCCTTTGCGGTAATCTCAAAATGCCCTTTGCTTAGCAAAGGGCATTTTGAGTTACTGGTGATCCACCCGGGAATCGAACCCGGGACACCCTGATTAAAAGTCAGGTGCTCTACCGCCTGAGCTAGTGGATCATTAGTGCAACGCTAATATTATATCAGATTTACAAAAGTTTGTCAAGTGTTTTTTGTATTTTTTGAAAAATTCTTTAAAAAACTGAGAAAAAATAAAATTTTTAGCGGTAATTTATTGCAAAATTACCGCAAATGTGTTATACTATATAATGTATGATTTTGCGCAAAAGGAGGCGATATTGTGGATATAGCGGCGGGCGATATACTTGTGATGAAAAAGGAGCACCCCGGCTGCGGAAGCAACCGCATGAAGGTGCTTCGCGTGGGCGCGGATTTCAAGCTCAGCTGCGAAGGCTGCGGGCGCACGTTTATGACGGCGCGCTCCAAATGCGAGAAAAAGATAAAGACGGTTATCCGCGATATTGCCGATGAAGAGGGTTAGCGCCGCGATTTTCCGTAATAGAGAATTTTATATTCGGAGGTCAATATGCTGGAAAAAATTGGATTGGCGCAGGCGCGATACGACGAGATAAACGCAAAGCTCTCCGACCCGAAGGTAGTAGCCGATGCTAAGCTGTATACCGAGCTTATGCGCGAATATAAGAGCCTTACGCCGCTTATCGAGATGTATAAGCAGTATTTGAAGGCAAAGAACGATTACGAGGATGCCAAGCAGACGTGCGAGGACGCGTCGCTGGAGGCTGAGTTCCGCGAAATGGCGGAGGAGGAAATGCTCTCGTCCAAAGAGCGGATGGAGCAATGCTCCGAGGAACTCAAGCTGTTGCTGTTGCCGCGCGATCCGGACGACGATAAGAACGTGATCGTGGAGATCCGTGCCGGTGCGGGCGGCGAGGAAGCCGCGCTGTTCGCGAATTCCATGTTCAGAATGTATTCGATGTACGCCGCCCGTCAGGGTTGGAAGATCGACGTGATGAGCAGCAATCCCACCGAGCTTGGCGGCTATCGCGAGATATGCTTCGGAGTTGAGGGTGAGGGAGTGTACTCAAAGCTCAAATACGAGAGCGGAGTGCATAGAGTCCAGCGCGTTCCCGAAACGGAATCCCAGGGTCGCATACAGACCTCGACGATAACCGTAGCCGTATTGCCCGAGGTGGAGGAGGTCGACGTGAATATCAACCTCGCCGATCTTACTATCCAGACGTTCCGTTCAAGCGGCGCGGGCGGTCAGCATATCAATAAGACCGAGTCCGCGGTGAGAATAATCCATAAGCCGTCGGGAATGGTCGTAGAGTGCCAGGAAGAGCGCTCACAGATGAAAAACAAGGACAAAGCGATGAAAATGCTTTACAGCAGGCTTTACGAGCAGGAACTCACTGCCCGCGACAGCGCTATAGCCGAAGAACGCCGCATACAGGTGGGAACCGGTGACCGCTCCGAGAGGATACGCACCTACAATTATCCGCAGTCTCGCGTGACCGACCACAGGATAGGTCTTACGCTGTATAAGCTGGACGATATGATGAACGGCGGCTGCGACGAGGTCTTCGAGGCGCTGAGAGTCGCCGACAGAACCGCAAAGCTGCTTAAACAGGAGTGAACCGTATGTTAGAAACAAGGCTCCTGCCGTTTGACAGAGACAGCGCCAACCAAGCCGCGGAATTCCTCAAATACGGCGAGGTGGTGGCGATCCCCACCGAAACGGTTTACGGACTTGCGGCGAACGCTTTAAATGAGAACGCCGTGCGTAAGATCTTCAAAGCCAAAGGCAGACCGCAGGACAATCCGCTGATCGTGCATATAAGCAGTATGAAAATGCTGCCGCCGCTGGTAAGGGAAGTCCCCGAGCTTGCAAACCGCCTCGCGGAACAATTCTGGGGTGGACCGCTCACGATGATATTTGCGAAATCCAACGCCGTGCCGAATGTAACAAGCGGCGGACTTAACACAGTCGCCGTGAGAATGCCCGCAAACGAGGCAGCGCGGGAGATAATCAAAAAATGCGGCTTCCCGCTTGCCGCGCCCTCCGCGAATATATCGGGAAAGCCCAGCCCCACGACCGCTCGGCACGTTTTTGAGGATTTGAACGGCAAGATACCGCTGATAATCGACGGCGGCGATTGCGAGGTCGGCGTAGAAAGCACGGTCATTTGCTTTGAACGCGGCAAAATACGCATACTCCGCCCGGGTGCGGTAACCGCCGAAATGCTCTCGGAATTCGCCGAGGTCATTGTAGACAAAGCGGCAGTCGAGGAGCTTAGAAAAGGCGAATCGGCGCTCTCCCCGGGAATGAAATACAAGCATTATTCTCCGAAAGCGGACGTGTATATAGTAAACGCCCACGGCGAGGAGTTCGTGAGATATTGCACAAAGCGCGCACGGACGGAGAATAACGTTCTCGCGCTGGGAGCGGGCGTTGCCGAAAACGGCATTTTCCTTGATTACGGAGAAAACGCGCAGCTTCAGGCGCAGCGATTGTTTTCGCTGCTGAGAAAGGCGGACGAACTCGGCGCAAAGACTGTGCTGGTAGAACTCCCCGACCGCAGCGGAATGGGACTCGCGGTATATAACCGATTGCTGCGGGCTGCGGCGTTCAGGGTCATCGAGGTATAATAATGCTGAATTTGCCAAAAATTATGATAATAGGTCTAACGGGAATGAGCGGCGCGGGAAAATCCACCGTATGCGAGGTTTTTAAAGAACGCGGCTTCTCGGTTGTCGATTGCGATAAAATAGCCCGCGAGACCGCGAAGAAACAGGAGTTTTTAGAGGAACTTTCAGAGCGTTTTTCTAAGGAACTCCTAAACCCCGACGGCAGCTTAAACCGTGGGGCGACCGCAAAGCTGATCTACAATGACGAACAGGCTCGCGGAAAGTACCAGCGTATTATCTTCCCGTATATAATCCATGAGATAATATGCGAGATCAAGAGGGCAGACGGTACAGTTGTGCTGGACGCGCCGACGCTTTTCGAGTCGGGCGCGGACATTCTCTGCACAAAGATAGTAAGCGTCGCTGCGGATGTGGAATTATGCGTCGGGAGGATCACCGAACGCGACAAAATAACTTCCGAGCAGGCGCGCGAAAGAATATCCTCCCAGCACAACGCGGAATATTTCAAAGCGAATTCCGATTATTATATAGAGAACAACAAAACGGCGGCAGAGCTTCGCGAGCACGCCGTTAGGATCACAGACAAAATCAAAGGAGAACTATGGAAGTAAGGGGTTACAGGCGCAGACGAAAAAAGAGCAAAGCGCCTCTGGTAATTATATTTCTAATCATAGCGGCACTGATTATCGGTTTAGTGGGAGTATACGCGTACGGCGTTTATATCGAGAAGACCCATCCGATAAGATACGAGAATTATGTCGAGCAATATTCGAGGGAATTCCACGTCGATAAATATCTGGTATACGCCGTGATAAAGACCGAAAGCGGATTCCGCCCCGACGCGGTCTCCAATGTGGGAGCGCGCGGACTTATGCAGATAATGGAGGAGACGTTTGACTGGATAAAATTCAAGATGGGCGACGACGAAAGCGTATATTACGATATGTACGACCCCAAGACGAATATTCGATACGGCTGTTGGCTGCTCGGGTATCTAACCGAGGAATTCGGGAACGTCGAAGCGGTCGCGGCGGCGTATCACGCGGGCAGAGGCAGCGTCAACAACTGGCTTTCCGACAAGCGCTATTCTTCGGACGGGGTGCATCTTGACGATATCCCGATCAGCGACACCGCGCATTACGTTTCAAAAATAACGAAAGCTAAGGACACCTACGTCAGGCTTTATGATAACAACAAGTAAGAAAGGAATATTATTATGGCAAAGAAAGAAAACACCACCGCAAAGGAGCTTAAAGAAAAGCTGTTCAATAAGAGAAAGAACGCGTATCTGCGAATGAGCGACGCCGAGATCAAAAAATGCGACAAATTCTGCGAGGGATATAAGAAGTTTTTAGACGCCGCAAAGACCGAGCGCGAGGCTGCGGGATATATAGAACGCGAAGCGGTCTCAAGGGGCTTTGTTCCGTTTGATAAGGGCAAGAGCTATAAAGCGGGAGACAAGGTATATTACGTCAACCGCGAGAAAGCCGTAATTCTTGCGGTGATCGGCAAAGAACCGATCGAAAACGGCGTAAATCTCATAGCCGCACATATAGATTCCCCGCGCCTTGATTTGAAACAGAATCCGCTGTATGAAAAGGACGAGGTAGGTTATTTCAAAACGCATTATTACGGCGGGATCAAGAAATACCAGTGGCCGACCGTGCCGCTGTCATTGCACGGAGTGATCATAAAATCGGATCTGAGAAAGATCACCGTAAACATCGGCGAGGACGAAAGCGATCCCGTGTTCTGCGTATCCGATCTGCTCCCGCACCTTGCGGCAACGCAGATGAAGCGCCCCTCTCCCGAGCTTATAAAGGGCGAGGAATTGAACGTGATAATCGGTTCGCGCCCGTTTAAGGACGACGACGTAAGCGAAGCGGTAAAGCTCAATCTCCTGATGATATTGAACGCCAAGTACGGAATTTCCGAAGCGGATTTTCTGTCTGCCGAATTGGAGGCTGTTCCGGCGTTCAAGGCGCGCGATATCGGCTTTGACAGAAGTCTTATCGGAAGCTACGGACAGGACGACAGAGTATGCGCGTATACCGAGCTTATGGCGATCTTAGAGGCAAAGAGCCCCCGCCGAACCGCGGTAGCCGTTCTCACCGATAAGGAAGAAACAGGCTCCGACGGAAACACGGGACTGCGTTCCGCGTATCTTAAGTATTTTATCGCCGATCTCGCGGCGACCTTCGGCGTTCGCGGACGCGACGTGCTGTCAAAGTCGCGCTGCCTGTCCGCTGATGTAAACGCGGCATACGATCCCACGTTCCCCGACGTTTTTGAGAAGAACAACGCCTGCGTGCTGAACGGCGGCGTCTGCGTAACCAAGTTCACGGGTTCCCGCGGAAAGAGCGGGACCTCCGACGCCTCCGCCGAGTTTGTCGGAGAGATCAGGGCGCTTCTTGATAAAAAAGGAGTTATCTGGCAGACGGGCGAGCTTGGAAAGGTAGACATAGGCGGCGGAGGAACGGTCGCCGCATATATCGCAAATCTCAATATCGACACAATAGATGTGGGCGTTCCCGTAATGTCAATGCACGCGCCCTTTGAGATAACCGCGAAAGCCGACGTATATGCGGCGTATAAGGCGTTCGAGGCGTTTGTCGGACAATAAACCGCGGTCAAGCTAATAATTCACCGATTCCCTTAATAAACATAGAATGAGGGAGGGGGCGAGTTATTATGTCAAAGAGAACGCGTAATATCTTAAGCAAGCTGTGCCTGAAGCTGGCGGCAGTAGCAATGATCTTAGTAGGACTGCTCTTTCTGGCGGACCTGAGCTTTCGCCCGATGGTGGAAACGATAAACGCCTATCAGTGCCACGAAGCGGTGGTACGGATAATAAACGGCGCTGTGTTAGCGGAGCTTGAGCGCGGCGAAGCGGATTACGCCAAGTTTGTAACGCTCTCCACGAATAAAGACGGAGAGGTGATCTCCATCGAAAGCAACGTGACGAACATAAACAAGCTGAAAACCATGATAGCCGAGCGCGTAGAGCGCGAGATCGAGCGGCTTTCGTCGGTAAGCATCGAAATTCCCATCGGAACGCTCTCGGGAGTGCAGCTTCTTCACGGCAAGGGCTTTAATGTGGGAATGAGCGTAGTGCCTCTCGGATACGCGACGACAACGATCGTCAGCGAGTTTACCGAGGCGGGCTTGAATCAAACGCTCCATAGGATAATAATAGAGATCGATGCCGAGGTAGATGCGATAATCCCGGGCTTTTCCACCCGAGTTCCCGTATCGACCTCGATAATAGCCGCCGAGACGGTCATAGTAGGCAGGGTACCCGACGCGTATACTCACGTAGTAACCGATTCGGGCGATCTTGCGGGATTAATAAACGATTACGGCGCGATAGCGTAAGGGGAGAGAAGATTGTGAAAAGGGAAGAAGCAAAAATTCGGGTCGAACAACTCAAAGCCCGTATCGAAAAGGCGAATCACGAGTATTACGACAACGATTCGCCCACCCTGGAGGACGACGAGTACGACGCGCTAATGCGTGAATTGCGCGGCTTGGAGGCGGAGTTCCCCGAGCTTTTGACGGAGGATTCTCCGTCGCAGAGAGTCGGCGGTTCCGCGCAGAGCACGTTCGAGAAGGTTCGCCATGAGGTCCAGATGGGAAGCCTCCAGGACGTTTTCGATCTGGATGAAGTAAGAGCGTTTGTGGAACGCGTTCAAGCCGAGGGCGCAAACGAGTTCACCGTAGAACCCAAGATCGACGGACTTTCGGTGTCTCTTGAATACCGCGGCGGCGCATTGACTGTAGGATCAACGCGCGGCGACGGATTTATCGGCGAGGATATAACTCCCAATCTGAAAACCATTCGTTCGATACCGCTGAAGCTGAACGGCGATCTGCCGCTTATCGAGGTGCGCGGCGAGGTCTATATGCCGAAGAAGAGCTTCGCTAAGCTGTGCGAATTGCAGGAGAAAAACGGCGAGCCGCTCCCTAAGAATCCCCGAAACGCCGCGGCAGGTTCGCTGCGCCAGAAGGACAGCAAAATAACCGCGTCGCGAAATCTGGATATTTTCTGCTTTAACATTCAGAGAATAGAGGGAAAAGCCTTTGACACTCACTCAAAATCGCTTGAATTTATTGAAAGTCTGGGCTTCAAGATAATCCCCGACCTGCGTGTCTGTCATACAGCCGATGAAATAATCGCGCGAATCGAGGAAATAGGCAAGCAGCGGCAGTCCTTCTCGTTCGATATAGACGGCGCGGTGATCAAGGTAAACGATCTGAGACTCCGCGACGATATCGGTGCCACCGCAAAGGTTCCCAAATGGGCAGTGGCGTTTAAGTATCCGCCCGAGGAAAAAGAAACCACGCTCCGTGAAATAGAAGTGAACGTCGGAAGAACCGGCGCGCTAACTCCTGTTGCGGTATTCGATCCCGTTCTGCTTGCGGGAACAACGGTGTCAAGGGCTATACTGCACAACCAGGATTACATTACTGAAAAGGATATCCGCGTCGGCGACAGAATAGTCGTGAGAAAAGCGGGAGACATAATCCCCGAGGTAGTTCGGTCGGTGTCTCACGGAGAAAAATCCAAGCCGTTTTTCATACCCGAGATATGCCCCGTATGCGGATCGAAAGCCCTTCGCGACGAGGACGAGGCGGTGGTCCGCTGCCAGAATATCAACTGTCCCGCGCAGCTTCTGAGGTCGTTGGAGCATTTCGCGTCGCGCGGCGCTATGAACATAGAGGGACTTGGCGAGGCGGTAGTCGAGCAGCTGGTAAACGCCGATCTTGTGCATACCGTCGCGGATCTGTACACACTTAATTTGCAGGACTTGACGGCGCTCGAACGCTTCGGACAAAAATCCGCCGAGAATCTTCTTGCCAATATTGAAAGCTCCAAGAAAAGCGAGCTTGACAGATTGATCTTTGCTTTGGGAATACGCGGCATAGGTCAGAGAGCCGCGATGCTGCTTTGTCAGAAGTTCGGCAGTATGGAAGCGATCATGTCGGCAACAGCCGAGGAGATTGCCGCGATAGACGGCTTCGGCGAGGTGCTCGCGAATTCCGTATACACCGCCATGCGCGAACCGCACAGAATATCGCTCATCGAGCAGCTAAAGTCCCTCGGACTTAACATGAGCTATTCCGAGCAGCGTGTTTCAAACGCGTTTGAGGGACTT
Source organism: Oscillospiraceae bacterium (assembly GCA_022508965.1). Classification (GTDB taxonomy): domain Bacteria; phylum Bacillota; class Clostridia; order Oscillospirales; family Ruminococcaceae; genus CAG-115. The sequence continues at coordinate 9,532 of JAFLUD010000038.1, read as the reverse complement.
ACGTTCGTGCTTACGGGAACGCTCCCGACGCTCTCGCGCGACGCCGCAAAGAAGATGATAGAAGAACGCGGCGGCAAGTGCAGCGGCTCCGTTTCCAAGAAATCCAACTACGTTCTCGCCGGAGAAAAGGCGGGAAGCAAGCTGGACAAGGCGAACGAGCTTGGTATTCCCGTTATAACGGAAGAGGAATTTCTAAAAATGATCGAAGAATAGAAAGGAGATATAAAATGGCAATTGACGTAAAGCATCTCGCAAAGCTGGCGCGGCTTAGGATCGAGGACGAAAAGCTGGCGCGGTTTGAAAAGGACATGGAAAGCATCGTTTCTATGGTAGAACAGCTCCCCGAGCTTACCGGCGACGCATCGGGACTTGACCCCGAGCATCCCATGAAGCTCCGCGAGGATATCCCCGGCACGGACAAGCTGTCGCGCGCGGAGCTTTTATCCAACGCTCCCAAAACGCAGGCAGGCTGTGTTGTCGTGCCTAAGACAGTAGAGTAAAGAAAGGACGTTTATATGGAATTATATGAAATGCCGGCTTACGAGTTGTCGAAAATGCTCAGAGAGAAGAAGTGTTCAAGCACAGAGCTTACAAAATCGGTTCTCGGCAGGGCAAAGGCAACCGACGAAAAGGTAGGCGCCTATCTCACGATCTGCGAGGAAGAAGCGCTGAAAAAGGCGGCTGAAGTCGATGAAAAATTAGGAAAAGAAAATCTCCATCCGTTAGCGGGAATCCCCATCGGAATAAAGGACAATATCTCCACAAAGGGCGTGCTTACTACCTGCGCCTCAAAGATGCTGTACAATTACGTTCCGCCGTTTGACGCGTTTGTAACGGGTAAGGTAAAAGCTGCCGATATGGTGATAACCGGCAAGCTGAACATGGACGAGTTCGCGATGGGAAGCTCCACCGAGAATTCCCACTTCAAGAAAACCCACAACCCGCATAATTTAGACTGCGTGCCGGGCGGCTCCTCTGGCGGCTCTGCGGCGGCGGTCGCGGCAGGCTCGGCGGTCATCTCGCTCGGTTCCGACACAGGCGGTTCTATAAGAATGCCCGCCTCCTACTGCGGAGTAGTGGGATTAAAGCCCACCTACGGCGCGGTTTCGAGATACGGGCTTGTGGCGTTCGCGTCCTCGCTCGACCAGATCGGTCCGTTCGGAAGAAACGTCACCGACACCGCGATGCTGACTGGCGTTATCTGCGGAAACGACCCCATGGACGCCACCTCCGCTGCAAGAGAATACCCCGATTTCGCGGCATCGCTCAACAGCGATGTAAGCGGTCTTAAGATTGGAATTCCCAAGGAATATTTCGGCGACGGGGTAGACGATGCTGTAAAGCAGTCGGTAATGAACGCTGTTAAAGAGCTTGAGAGCAAGGGCGCAGTTCTTGTCGACATCTCGCTTCCCAGCACAAAATACGCCCTCAACGCGTATTATATAATTTCCTCGGCGGAGGCAAGCTCCAACCTTGCGCGCTTTGACGGCGTGAAGTACGGCTACCGCACCGAGAATTACGACAGCCTCATTGATATGTATGAGAAGACCCGCAGCGAGGGCTTTGGCGACGAGGTAAAGCGACGCATTATGTTGGGAACCTTCGTGCTGTCAAGCGGATTTTTCGACGCGTATTATAAGAAAGCAAAGCTGGTAGCGCAGGAGATCGTCAAGGAGTTCGACGAGGCATTCACCAAGTGCGACGTTATCGCGACCCCCGCAACTCCCGGAACAGCGTTTAAGCTCGGCGAGAACATGGGCGATCCTACCAAGATGTACGCCGCCGACATTTGCACGGTAACGGTGAACATCGCGGGACTTCCCGCAATAAGCGTTCCCTGCGGCAAAGTAAATAATATGCCCGTGGGACTTCAGTTTATCGGCAGAAAATTCTCCGAGCAGACCTTGCTGAACGCGGCGTATGCCGTTGAGAAGAACATCGGCGAAGCAGCGCCTGTAAACGTGTGAGGAGGGATAGAATGGAATACGAAACCATAGTAGGTCTTGAGGTTCACGCGGAGCTTAATACCAAAACAAAGATATATTGCAGCTGTAAAAACGCGTTCGGTCTTGAGGTAAACACCCAGATATGCCCGATATGCACGGGAATGCCCGGAACGCTTCCCACACTTAACGAAAAGGTCGTGGAATACGCCGTAAAAATGGGACACGCCACCAATTGCTCGATAAATAACGTCTGCAAGCAGGACAGAAAGAATTACTTCTATCCCGACCTGCCCAAGGCGTATCAGATATCCCAGTCGGATATCCCGCTTTGCGAGCACGGCTATGTGGATATAATGCTCGACGGCGAGGAAAAGCGTATCGGCATCACTCGAATCCACATCGAAGAGGACGCTGGCAAGATGCTCCACAACGACGCGTTCCAGGGGTCGCTCGTGGACTTCAACCGCTGCGGAGTTCCGCTTATCGAGATAGTATCCGAACCCGATATGCGAAGCAGCGCTGAAGCTAAGGCGTATCTCGAAACGCTCAAATCCATTTTGCAGTATATTGATATTTCCGACTGTAAAATGCAGGAAGGCTCCATTCGCTGCGACGTAAACGTTTCCGTTCGTCCCAAGGGCAGCACGGAATTCGGAACGCGCTGCGAGATGAAGAACGTAAACTCCTTCTCCGCTGCGATGAGAGCCATTGATTACGAATCAAACCGCCAGATCGAAGCGATAGAGCGCGGCGAAACGATAAACCAGGAGACCCGCCGCTGGGACGACATGAAGGGAATGAACTTTCTGCTCCGTTCCAAGGAGGACGCGCAGGACTACCGCTATTTCCCCGAACCGGACCTTACGACCATCTATATTCCGAAAGAAAAGGTAGAGGAGCTGAAGTCGCAGATACCCGAGCTTCCCAACGCGAAGATCAAGCGTTATGTAAAGGAACTCGGTATCCCACAGACCGACGCGGAGCTTATCGCCGAGAATTTGCCGAGATGCAGACTGTTCGACGATTGTATAGAGCTTGGCGGCGTATCTCCTAAAAACGTCTCCAACTGGATACTGGCGGACGTCTCAAAGTATATGAACGAAACGGGCAAGGACATCGCGGAAAGTAATCTCACCGCCGAAAAGCTGGTGAAGATAATCAAGCTGATAGAAAGCGGCAGCATCTCCAACAATTCGGGCAAGATCATTTTCGAGGAGATAATGCAAAATAACGCCGATATCGACAAGGTCATCGAGGAAAAGGGACTCGCGCAGATCTCCGACGACTCCGCTATCGAGAAAATTGTAAACGATGTTCTCTCGGCGAATCAGAAGTCGGTGGACGACTACCGCGGCGGCAAGACCAACGCGCTCGGATTCCTCGTGGGACAGTGCATGAAAGCGTCCAAGGGACAGGCGAACCCCGCCAAGTGCAAGGAATTGGTTCTTAAATACCTTGAGAGTTAATTAACGGAGGGAATTACAATGGGAATGACAATGACGCAGAAGATTCTCGCAAAGCACGCGGGACTGGACAGTGTAGCCGAGGGTCAGCTTATCCGAGCAAAGCTGGACATGGTGCTCGGAAACGATATTACCAGCCCCGTTGCGATAAACGAGTTCAATAAAAGCGGCTTTTCGGGAGTTTTTGATAAGAGCAAAATATCGCTGGTAATGGATCATTTCACGCCGAACAAGGATATCAAGGCAGCGATCCAGTGCCAGCAGTGCAGAAACTTCGCCGAGAAGTACGATATAGTTAATTTCTACGATGTCGGCGAGGTGGGAGTAGAGCACGCTCTGCTTCCCGAAAAAGGACTGGTAGTCCCCGGCGACTGCGTGATCGGCGCTGACAGCCACACCTGTACTTACGGCGCTTTGGGAGCGTTCTCGACGGGCGTAGGCTCCACAGATATGGCAGCCGGCATGGCAACCGGCGAAGCATGGTTCAAGGTGCCCGCGGCGATAAAGTTCAACCTCACCGGAAAGCTGAATAAATGGGTAAGCGGCAAGGACGTAATTTTGCATATTATAGGAATGATCGGCGTTGACGGCGCTCTTTATCAGTCTATGGAATTCACGGGCGAGGGACTAAAGTCGCTGTCTATGGATGACAGACTGTGCATGGCGAATATGGCGATCGAAGCGGGAGCTAAGAACGGCATTTTCGAGGTTGACGAGGTAACGCTCGATTATGTAAAGGGAAGAACCAACCGCTCCTTCGAGACCTTCAAGGCAGACCCCGATGCCAAGTACAGCCGCGTTATCGACATCGATCTGTCAACGGTGAAGTCCACCGTCGCGTTCCCGCACCTCCCCGAGAACACCAAGACCATCGACGAGGTGGGCAAGGTGAAGATAGACCAAGTGGTCATCGGCTCCTGCACAAACGGACGTTACAGCGATCTTGAAATAGCCGCGGCGGTCGTTAAGGGAAAGAAGGTGGCAAAAGGCGTTCGCGCGATCGTTATCCCTGCAACCCAGCAGATCTACCTCGACGCGCTGAAAAACGGTCTGCTTCAGATTTTTGTGGAATCGGGAATGGTAGTCTCCGCGCCGACCTGCGGACCCTGCCTCGGCGGACACATGGGAATCCTCGCTCCCGGAGAGCGTGCGGTGTCCACCACCAACCGCAACTTTGTCGGCAGAATGGGCGACACCACATCCGAGGTATATCTCGCAAGCCCTGCGATAGCGGCGGCAAGCGCGCTCACGGGCTACATTTCAAATGTTGAGGAATAAGGAGGAACCGACATGAAAGCACACGGCATAGTACATAAATACGGCGACAACGTCGATACCGACGTAATAATCCCCGCTCGATATCTCAACACCTCCGACCATAAGGAGCTTGCTTCCCACTGTATGGAGGATATCGACAAGGATTTTGTGAAGAACGTCAAAGAAGGCGACATCATGGTAGCCAACATGAACTTCGGCTGCGGAAGCTCGCGCGAGCACGCGCCCATTGCGATCAAGGCAAGCGGGATAGGCTGTGTTATCGCGTCGACGTTCGCGAGAATATTCTACCGCAACGCGATCAATATCGGTCTTCCGATCCTTGAATGTGACGAAGCCGCAAAGGATATCGACGCGGGAAACGAGGTCGAGATCGACTTCGATACCGGCATCATCACAAACATCACCAAAAACAAGACCTATCAGTCGCAGCCGTTCCCCGATTTCATTAAAGAGATCATCACCAAGGGCGGACTGTTGAATTCTCTGAAATAATGAGAATAGATATCCGAACCGCGATATATCCGGATGTAGAAAAGTTAGCGCTCGTCAAGGTGCTTGCAAAGCACATGGACGAGGCGAATTCGGTCTCGCTCGATTTCGAGCACGCGTACATAAACGAACTTCTTGACGAACGGCGCACGGTGTTCGTGCTTCTGTGCGACAGAGAACCCGTGGCGTTCTGCGCGGTCCGCGAGTGCAGCCGAAAGCCGTATTCGGGATACGCGGTGATAAGCGATCTGTATGTGCATCCGGAATATCAGCGCAAGGGAAACGGCAGAAAGCTGCTCTCGCATACGCTGCGCAAGCTCCGCGCCGACGGGTATTTAAACGCCATGCTGGAAACTACCGACGATAACGCGCCGGCGCGGCGCTTTTACGAAAAATTCGGCTTCACCGCCCGAGAATTCCGCGCACAGGGCTGCTCGACCTACGTTGTTTACACAATAGATTTTTGAGGAATATCATGGAGATTGAAATAAGGCGTGCAGATACGCATGATATTGAGGGAATGTCCGTTGTTGTGGACAGCGCGTGGCGCGAGAATTACAGGCATTTCTTCACCGAGGAGAAGATCTCCGCGTATACCGGAGATCGCCGCCGCAAGAGCTTTGCAAAGCTGTTGAACGACGGCAGGGACATTTTCGTTCTGCTGAATAACGGCGTGATAACCGCGGTCAGTGCCTGCGCAGAATGCGAGGAAAGCCCGTTTGAGGATTACGCGGAGATCATTCAGCTATATGTTCTTCCCGAGTGTCAGCGTAAGGGGTTTGGTAAAGAGCTGCTCTCCCACACCCTCGAAAAATTGCGCGAAAAAGGCTTTAAGGGCTCGGTTCTCAGCACCGCCGAAAAAAACGAAAACGCGCGGCGGTTCTACGAAAAATTCGGCTTCGCAGAGCACAGCTCCAAGGAGTACGACGGAGTAGTTTACATAACATACATGATCGACTTTTAATTTCGGTGAACATTATGAAAGATTTGAAGAAAACAAGCGTTTTTATCAGTCTGATCCTGCGGCATAAGCCCGAGGCGATCGGCATTTCGCTCGACGAACACGGTTGGGCTGGTGTCGAAGAGCTTATTCGTGGAATAAACGCCGCCGGGGGTTACAGCATTGATATGGAAACGCTCGAGGAGATCGTTAAGACCGACAACAAGCAGCGGTACAGCTTTAACGAGGATAAAACGCTTATCCGTGCCAATCAGGGACATTCGATAAACGTTGACGTGGAGCTTAAGGAGTGCGAGCCTCCCGAACAGCTGTTCCACGGAACGGGTGAGAAGTTTGCCGCGTCGATCCGAAAAGAGGGATTAGTTCCCAAATCGCGACTGTACGTTCACTTATCCAAAGACAAGGATACCGCCGAAAAGGTGGGCGCGTGTCACGGCAAGCCGCATATATTCTTTGTTCATTCGGGGAAGATGTACCGCAAGGGCTACAAGTTCTATCTCTCCGAGAACGGTGTGTGGCTGACAAAAAATGTTCCTCCCGAGTTTTTGGGAGAAAGATAAATTTATAAACGAGGTGCAATTCTATGGAAAAAAACATTGCTGTGATCAAGGGCGACGGCATAGGGTCCGAGATCGTAACAGAGGCTATGAAGGCTCTGGATAAGGTAGCCGAAAAGTTCGGACACAAGTTCAATTACGAGCAGCTTTTGATGGGCGGCTGTTCGATAGACGCAAACGGCGTGCCGCTGACAGACGAGACTATCGAGCGCTGCAAGGCGGCGGACGCAGTTCTTATGGGAAGTATAGGCGGCGACACAACAACCTCCCCGTGGTATAAGCTCCCCGCGAATCTCCGCCCCGAAGCCGGACTTCTGGGACTTCGCAAGGCACTCGGACTGTTCGCGAATCTGCGTCCCTGCCTGCTCTTCAAGGAGCTTTCGGGAGCCTGCCCGCTTAAACCTGAGATAAGCTCCAAGGGCTTCGATATGCTTATTATGAGGGAACTCACAGGCGGACTGTATTTCGGAAAACGCGCGACCGAGGATCGCGGCGGCGTTCTCACGGCATACGACACCCTCGAATATAACGAAAACGAGATCCGCAGAATTGCCAAGAAAGCGTTCGAGGTAGCAATGCAAAGGCGCAAAAAGGTCACCAGCGTAGACAAGGCAAACGTTCTCGACACCTCCAGACTGTGGAGAAAGGTAGTCGAGGAAGTCGCTAAAGACTACCCCGAGGTAAAGCTCGAGCACATGCTGGTCGACAATTGCGCGATGCAGTTAGTAAAAGACCCTGCGCAGTTTGACGTTATGGTAACCGAGAATATGTTCGGCGATATTTTGTCGGACGAGGCTTCGATGATAACAGGCTCTATCGGAATGCTGGCGTCTGCGAGCATGAACGAGACCAGCTTCGGACTGTATGAGCCGAGCGGCGGCTCCGCACCCGATATCGCCGGTCAGAACAAAGCGAACCCGATAGCTACTATCCTGTCCGCGGCAATGCTTCTGCGCTATTCCTTCAAAATGGAGAAGGAAGCAGATGCGGTCGAGAACGCCGTAAACGCTGTTTTGGCGGCGGGCTACCGCACAGGCGATATCATGAGCGAGGGCATGACGCTCGTGTCCTGCTCGGAAATGGGCGATAAGATAGCCGAGAGAATATAAACTAACATCACGCTGTTTAAAAAACGGCGTGATTTTTTTGAGTACATGGCATAAACGGATTAGCCTGACAGCAGCCAACGCACATAAATGTTCCGCATAATATTGGGAAAACCCGCGGCGGCTCGCCGCCGTGTAACAATTCGCCTTTTTTTGTGACTATATAGATGAGGGGATAAAAAGGAGGTGAGCAGGTGGAAGACACCGAGATAATCGAGCTTTTCTTTGAGCGTTCGGATAAAGCCGTGTCGGAATTATCGGAAAAATACGGGAAAACAGTACTAAGGATAGCAAAGAACACCCTGCACAATCACGAGGACGCCGAAGAGTGCGTCAACGATACGTTTCTCGGCGTTTGGAACGCGATACCGCCGCAAAGACCGGATTCCCTGCTCGCGTTTGTTTGCAGGATAGCGAGGAACATATCGATAAACAGATACAAGCGTTCATCGCGAAAGCACGGCGCTTATGACGTCTGCTTTGACGAATTGCAGGAGTGCATCCCGTCGAATGAAACGGCGGAATCTCTATACGATGCAGGCGAGCTGTCAAGGCTTATAGACGGGTTTCTTGATACGCTCGATGAGAAGAATCGAATGTTGTTTGTAAGACGGTATTATTACATGGATCCGTTTTCCGATCTCGCCGCGGCGGCGGGAATAGGGCAGGGCGCAGTGAGAACGCGCCTGTCGCGTCTGCGGGGTAAACTTAAAGAATATTTGGAAAGCAGAGGTGTTGATGTATGAACTTAATGGAAGCTATTGGCGGGATAAGCGACAGGCATATTGAGGAGTTCGCTTATATAAACACGAAAAAAAGACGTTTCAAACATTGGATAATTGCTTCGGCGGCTTGTCTGGCGGTGATAATCGCTGTGATCGCGGCGGTGCCTGTGATAAAAAACAATTTTGAAATATATCCGAATAGTTCGGGAAATTCCGGACAGACCAATGTGGTTCCGCCGGATAGAGAAAATTCCGGTCAGAGCGGCATATCTTCTCCAATAGAAAGTAATAGTGAAAATAAACCTAATAATGATAAAGAACAAACGGTCGGCGTGTTTCCGCATATATATTTTAACGACAGGATCTATAGCCTTTACGGACATTCTGAAAACGATTTTCCCGAGCTGCCCGAAGGATATATTCAGGTTGGAACAATAACAACAAACGACCGTAATAACAGTAAAGTCAACGGATACGGCAGCGGACCGAAGGTTGGGGAGAAGATATATCAGCATCCCGACTTTCCCGAGGATGTATATGTGTATACTACGCTTTTTACGGGCGGAGAATATTATCGGTATCTCTTGTTTACCGACACAACGTTTTACAGGGTACGAATAAACGGCAAGACCTATGTATGGAACTATTCACATATTGAAAGATATCTAAAAAGTCTGCCTGATAAATATACCCTGGTCGGGGAGGTCACAACAAACGACCGCGCCAACAGACACGAAGATGGATATGGACAGTCACTGAATATCGGCGACAAGATTTATCAATCTCCCGAGCTTTCTGATGCGGTGTATGTTTACACAAATGAATTCCTACACGACTATTATTATGTCAGGTTTATTGTTTTGGATGAATAAAAAACCGTGCTGTTTTACCCGTTTAAAACAGCACATTTTTTTGGTTATTTTATATAAATGTTTTTTGGTTTTGAAGCCTTTAATATACAAAACATTGATTTTAAAAAAATCCTTGAAAAAAGCCAGAATTTGTGC
>JAFLUD010000037.1 GCA_022508965.1 Oscillospiraceae bacterium | reverse complement strand
CCCACCCCTGCGGGGTGGATTCGTCGCGGCAGCGGGTTGCCCGCGTTTTCGCCGAAGGCGAAAACAAGCCGCGAAGCGGCTCATTCGCGAAGCGAATGGCGGGCAACCCGCAGGCGCGTACCAGCCATCGTCAACCTCGTGTATTCAGATGAAACAAACTGACTGTCGTAGGGGCGTTCCGACAAGAGCGCCAAACGATTTTAAACGGATCAGTCTTTACTCTCAACGGGACGTGACGTTCCGTTGTTCAATCAACCCATTCCAACGCGCCACAGGAAAAAGCGGACAATGGGGAGTTGTCAGTGTACAGTTGACAGTGGAGAGTGGAAAGTAATAAGTCAAAACCCACCTTTAAGCGTTTGAAGATCATTCAAACCTTAGAAAATACTGTCCACTGTACGCTTTCCACTGTCAACTGCATTCCCCCCTTTACTCAGCCGTTTAACGCGGCTGCTTTTTGTTTACCTAAAGTTAATAATCGTATTATATAATTTAGTATAAACGTGCGGCTGTTTTTGCGGCAAATTTGTTGATTTAGTAGAAAAAACTCCTGACCGCAACAAATTCCCGCTGTTTTGTGATTTAAGGGACAAACTGTGGCATATTGTCCATTGAAAAAAATAGCGTTTGCAGTTATAATTAATGTGTGTAAATGTGTGCAATTTTGTGAAATGAGGCGATGTTGTGACCAACAAAACCCCGATAAAACAGAGTCTGTGGGGAAAATTCTTCCAGATCCTCATCACATGGACGGTATATTTTCTGTTTCGGCCGAAGATCCTTTACGCCGATAAGTCCCTGAAAAAGAGCCTTAAAAACCGCCCTTGCGTTTTTGTCGCGAACCACACCCACCATTTCGACGGAGCGTTCGGCGGCGCGGTCTTGTGGAGATACAAGCCGTGGGTCCTCGTCAAAAAGCAATGGTATGAAAAGCCCCGCACCGGAAAGATGATCTCGTGGTGCAGGTGCATTCCGATAAATCTCGACGAGGCGGACGGCTCGTGGTACGAGTCTGCCGAGCGGATTGTCGATAACGGCGGCTCGCTGCTGATATTCCCCGAGGGCGGACTTTCACGCGACGGAAAAATGGGCGAGTTCAAAGCGGGAGCGGCGCTTATTTCCGCGAAGAGATCGATCCCCGTGGTGCCATGCGCGATATACGGAACATACAGCCCCGTGTTCGGAATGAGACAGAAAATCCTCATCGGACAGCCGATAGAGAGCGATTGCCCGTCGGATATGAGGCACTCGAAATACGCGCGGCAGCTGATCGCCGATTCTCAAAAAGCCGTGGAGGCTCTGTACGCTCAGATGGTTGAGAAATACGGAGACTGCGGGACCTACAAAGTAAATCAAGGCTGATTGCCTGAAAATAATTTTTAAGGAGAATATGTTATGAACACCGAAATTTGCGAAAAGATCAAGGGTATGCTGGTAGAGAATCTGAGGATCCCCGAGGACGAGCTGGAATACGATTCCGAGCTTTTCGGCGACGACATCGGTCTGGATTCCATCGATTCCATCGAGATCATCGCGGGCATCGACAGCCTCTTCGGAGTGCAGATGACAGGCGCGGCACGCGAGAACTTCAAGTCCATCGAGACTCTTGCAAAGTACGTTGAGGAGCATCAGGGTGAGTAATATGACGGGGCGTGTTGTTGTAACCGGTCTGGGACTGGTATGCGCGCTCGGCGACAATACCGAGCAGTGCTGGAGCGCGGCGGTAAACGGCGTTACGGGGATCCGCGAGGTGAAGTCCGTAAACACCGACAACTGCTACGCGAACGTCGGCGCGGAGGTAAAACTCGAAAACGCACAGCTTTCGGGCGAGGATTACGACCGGTCCTCGCTGCTTTGCATTAAGGCGGCGGGCGAGGCTCTCGCGGACGCGGGTTATCAGGTAACCGACGAAAACTCCGACCGCATCGGCGTTATCGTTGGGAATTGCGTGGGCGGTGCGGCGTCGATAGACAAGTATTTCACCGACGAATTCAAAAACAATAACGCAGACACGGCGGACATTCTCAAAATGCCCGCGTCTGCTATTGCGAATAACGTGGCGTTCCACTTCGGACTGAACGGGCTTACCGCGAACATCGTAAACGCCTGCGCGGCGGGCACTATAAGCCTGTCCTACGCGGCCGATCTTATCCGCGCGGGAAAGGCGGACGCGTTCGTGGCGGGCGGCTCGGACAGCTTTTCGTCGCTGGCGTTTGCGGGCTTCCATGCGCTTCACGCGCTGGACGAGAACTCCTGCTCGCCGTTTAACCGCAGCAGCGGCATAACGCTCGGCGAGGGCGCGGGCGTTCTCATTATTGAAAGCTACGAGCACGCGAAGGCGCGCGGCGCTAAAATTTACTGCGAGGTGCTGGGTTCGGGAGTAAGCTCGGACGCTCACCACATCACGGCTCCGCGTCCCGACGGGCAGGGGCAGATGCTGGCGATCACGAGAGCGATCGCGAATTCGGGGCTTTCGGCAAACGACATCGACTATATCAACGCCCACGGCACGGGAACCGCCAAGAACGACGAGGCGGAGTTTTTGTCGCTGCACACGCTGTTCGACGGAAACGATCACCTCTCGGTAAGCTCCACCAAGTCCATGACGGGACACTGTCTGGGCGCGGCAGGCTCTATCGAGGCTGTTTTGACGGTGAAGGCGGTGTGCGAAAACGCCGTTCCGCCGACCATCGGCTATACCGACGAGAACCTCGAGGCTCTCAAGGAAAAAGCGGGAGCAATTGATTTCGTGCCGAATGTAAAGCGCGAGAAAACAGTGAATTTCGCCGCGTCAAATTCCTTCGCTTTCGGCGGGAACAACGCGTCGATCGTATTCGCGAAGGAGCCGCGCGATATCCCCGACAGAACAAATTCCGACCGTATTTTTGTTACGGGAATAGGGGAGCTGTGCGGAAAGCCGCGCGTGGAGATCTCCTCCGACGATTATAAGGAGCATGGCATAAAAATGGCGTTCTACCGCAAGCTGGACAGATTCTCTCAGCTTCAGCTTATAAGCGGTATGAGAGCGCTTGCCGACGCGGGGATTACGATTTCCGAGGACAACGAGAAGGACATCGGCATCATAATCGGCACCGCCGACGGTCCTATGACCGAGATAGTGGGCTTTCAGAAGAATGTTATCGAGAACGGCACGGCAAGCGGCTCGGCGTTCTCGTTCCCTAACACCGTATACAACGCGGCGGGCGGTTATCTGAGCATTTTCGCGGGGATCAAGGGATACAACGTCACCGACGCGAACGGTATCCAGGCGGGACTTCAGAGCGTCTGCTATGCGGCGGACGTTATCAGAAACGGCGACGAGCGGATAATGGCGGCTTCGGGTACCGACGAGAACACCGACGTTACCGATTATCTGTATTCCAAAACGGGCTTGCTGTGCGATACAAAGCCCTATTCGCTGGATAAGGGCGGCTTCGCGACGGGCGAGGGCTCGGTTTCGCTGATCCTCGAGAATGAGAACAGCGCGAATTCCCGAAACGCCAAGAAATACGCCGAGCTTGTCGGGTGGGCTTCCACGCATAAGTCTGTGGAATTCGGAAAGCTCACAGGCTCGGAATCGGCGCTTAAAAAGGCGATAGAGCAGGCGTGCGGGTGCGCGGGGATCTCTCCCAAGGACGTGGACGCGGTCTGCGGCTTCGCGAACGGACACAAGGCCGTGGATTCTTTGGAGCTGGGCGTTTACCGTGAAGTTTTCGGGGAAGTTCCCGTGTTCTGCGTAAAGGAAGAGATCGGCGAGGCTCGCGCCGCGGCAAGCGCAAAGCAGGCGGCATTCGCGGCGAAGCTCCTTTCGGGAGCGGCTGACGGCTCTCAAAAAGCATACGTCATCACGGCGGATTCCATAGAGGAAAAAACCGTTGACAAAAATGAAATAGGCGGATATAAGTATATTCTGGCGGCTTCGTTCGGAGTGGGCGGAGCGTATTCGGCAGTGCTGCTTAAAAAGGTTGGTGCATGATGGACACTAAAGTTGCGTTGGTTACGGGCGCGTCCCGCGGGATCGGAAAAGCGTGCGCGCTGAAGCTCGCGGAGTGCGGCTATGATATCGCGGTGAACTACGCCTCCAATGACGAAAAGGCGAGAGAGACCGTAGCCGAGATCGAAAAGCTGGGGCGAAAAGCCGCGGCGTTCAAGGCTGACACCGCCGACCTTAAGGCGGTTCAGGATATGTTCCGCGAGATACAGAAAACGTTCGGGCAGCTGGACGTTCTGGTGAACAACGCGGGCGTGGTCGACGACGCGTTTCTGCTTATGATAAACGAGGATTCCCTTTCAAGAAGCCTCGATATCAACATCAAGGGCTATTTTCACTGTGCGCAGGCGGCGGCTCTCAAAATGATGAGCAAAAAGCGCGGCAAGATCATAAACGTCTCTTCGGTAAGCTCGATACTGGCAGTCGAGGGGCAGGGGGTCTATTCCGCTACAAAGGGCGCGGTGAATTCCATGACAGCCACTCTCGCAAAGGAGCTGGCGCCGCGCGGAATTACCGTAAACGCGATCGCTCCCGGATTTATCGAGACCGAGATGATGGACGCTATTCCCGAGGACAAAAAAGCGGATTACATAAAGGCGATCCCGCTGGGACGCTTCGGAGCAGCCCGCGAGGTAGCCGAGGCAGTGGCGGCGATGTGCTCGCCCGCGTTCGATTATGTAACGGGGCAGGTTGTCGTGCTTGACGGAGGGCTTAGCTTATGATGAATCTGCTTGAAATAAACAAGCGCATAAAACAGCGCCCGCCGTTTCAGATGATAGAGCGCGTGACCGAGCTGGAGCCGGGCGTCAGCGCAAAAGGCATCAAGTGCGTTTCGGTAAACGAGCCGTATTTTACGGGGCATTTTCCCGAGGCGCCGATAATGCCGGGCGTTCTGCTTATAGAAAGCGCGGCGCAGCTTTGCAGCCTGGTTATTTCCCCCGAGAACGCAAGCTCGGACGAAGACAAGCTGTATGTTCTCTTAAAGGTAAAGGACTTTAAGTTCTTAAAGCCGGTCGTGCCGGGAGACGTTCTTACGATAGACGTGAAATGCACGCTGTCAAGCGCGGCGGCGTATGAGTTCTCGGCAGTGATCTCGGTCGGAGACAAGGTAAAGGCGAAGGGCAGTATGCTGTTCACTTCAATGGATAAGAGCGCGGTGTATGATGATAATTGATTTTACGGCGTCGATCGTGACGGGCGGCGGGATGCGTGCGCGCATCGAGGCGCTTAGAAGCTCCTACGATCCGCGGTGCGAAGCGTATTTTGACGATATTCTGAGAAGACGGGGAAGCGCGTTCTGCGATTCGGCAAGCGGCTTTCTGCTGCTGGACAGCCTGCTTCAGAAGAATCGGATAGACCGCATGGAGGTCCCTATTGTGGTGGACGAAAACCACCGTCCGCATATCGACCGCGATGACATGGATTTCAGCGTTTCTCACAGCGAGGGCTGCGCTATCTGCGTGCTGGCGGTGGGCGAGGGCGCGAACGTCGGCTGTGACGTTCAGCGGGCGCGAAACTATTCCCCCGAAAAAATGACGCAGCTTGCACAGACGTTTATGAGCGAGCGCGAGTTTTCCCGGTTTGGAGGATCGGCGGACAAGTCCGCGGAATTCTTCACCGCCTGGACCCGCCGCGAGGCTTTTGTAAAGCGCATCGGCAAGACTCGTGACACGTCGATATTCGACAACCTCAGAAGCGCTAATTTAAGCGGCGAATTTTTCCGCGAGGGAATTATCAGCGCTTGCGGCGAGCGGTATTTTTACAGTGTGAACACGCTTCCCGGCAGCGAGGTGGAATTCTCCGACGAACCGCGCGAGCTTTGCGAAAGCAGCGAAACACCGCAAAAGACCGCCTGAATTCCCCCAAAATACGACTTTTCAAGGAGAACAAATGAAGGTTTTAGTTTTAAACGGAAGCCCCAAATCCGAGCGCTCAAACACTCTCAACATAACCAAGGCGTTTTTGGAGGGATTTCCGAGCGATACCCAAACGGAGCTGGTAAATCTTTACAAAATGAACATAAAGCCCTGCGTCGGGTGCTTTTCCTGCTGGAGCAAGACCCAAGGGAAGTGCGTGATACAGGACGATATGCAGGAGCTGTACAAAAAGATCGAGCAAGCGGACATTATCATCGAGAGCTTCCCGCTGTACTTTTTCGGAATGCCGTCGCAGCTCAAGGCGATGACCGACCGCTGCCTGCCGTTCATGCTGCCGTATATGGGGAACCTCGTCGAGGACAAGAACGCCAGCTTTCACGAGCTTCGCGACGAGAGTATGCACGAAAAGCGGCTGGTGGTGATCACGACCTGCGGCTACGTCGACGCGAAGCCGATGTACCCCGCGCTGCTGAAGGAGTACGACCTCATCTGCGGCGACGGGCATTACACCGCGATCTTGTGTCCCGAGGGCGAGCTGTTTATCGCAGAGAAAGCGAAGCGACAGCGCGAGGGCTACCTTGCCGAAATAAGAAAAGCGGGCGCGGAGTTCGCACAAAACCGCAAGCTCTCCCCCGAGACCATGCAACGCGTCTCCAAACCGATACTTTCGCCGCAGGGATTTGAGGCGATAACCCTCGCTCACTGGGAGCAAAAAAGCAAATAAAAAACAGCCGCCGAAAATGGCGGCTGTTTTATGTGAATTTGAAGAAAAATTACGATATGAGAATTTCGCGGTGTTAAGCCAAAATCGTTCAAAAAAATTGCTATTTTTTCGGGGAATTTCTGCGCCGGATTTTCGCTAAAAAACAGCCCCTCAAAATCGTCGATTTTCAAGTCATTCGATACCGCTGTTTTCTTCGGGGAACGGCGGGCGCACAAAGCGCTTCATTTCCTGCGAACAAGCGCCGAATTCCTCGTAGTTTTCGCGCGCTTTTGCAAGCGTAAGCCCGTGATTCGCGTCGCTTGGATCGTTCTCGGAGCCGGCAAATTTGTCGATCTCCCAGTAGCAGACGGGGCAGATCTCGCCGAGCGATCTGGCAATTGGCTGGGAAAAAGTGTAAGATCCGCAGCAGGGGCACTTGAATTTCAAAACGCCGCTTTTAATGATCCGCGCCTCGCAGTAGAAGCGCTTGTCGTGCGCGTGACCCATCGAGAACGTCTTTCTCGGCAGCGCGCCGTCCTTGATGACGGTGGGGAAAAGCTCCTCCTTAGTCATCGACGGGAGCAAAAAACCGATCGTGGAGGGCTTGTTGCAGAGCGAGCGGAGCACGTCCTCGCCGTGAATGTAGTCGATCCTGCCGCTGTTCTCCTGCAAGTACCCGTCGAGGAACGTTTGCAGCGACCCGACGGTGAGGTTGGAGGTCGGCTTTGTTATGCCAAATTCGCGGGTTTTTCCGCCGATTATCGCGGAGAATTTCTGCTCGCCGTTTTCGGAAAGCCCCAATGCCTTAGTCATTTTGCACAATAGATCGTCCGCGTCAATGTCGTAGATTACTCTGTGTATTGCCTCGAATTCCAGCGCGGGACTGTGGAGGTTCACAACCTCTACAAGCGCGTAACGGGCAAGCTCCGCGTCGGGATTGCCTGCGAGCTTCTTCTGCTCGTAGCATTCCTTGGCGGTCGCGAGCGAGTGGTTTCCGTCGCCCATCGCGTACAGCAATACCTCTTCGTTTTCCAACCCGTATCTGACGTTGAATTCGGCTCTGTCAGCCAGTTTATCAAGCGCCGTGAGAACCTGCCGCGCGTCCTCTTTTTCGACGATCTCTCCGCTGAGATGACCGCCGTTTTGCATTAGGTCAAAATCATATACGCGCTGTAATTTTTTCTCCAGAAGCGGCTCAATGACCGTGTTGTTTACGTCGTCGATCAGGATCATGATATGAGGAAGCTCAAGCGGCGCGTTCATGCGGATCCTGACCCTCGGCGGGATCCTTGAGGCGACAGTCGCCTCCGTTGCCCGAACCTGCGATTTGCTGCCCTTTCGATAATCGTACATTTCCAGGTCGATCGCGCCGACCAAGCCCACCCGCAGTCTTCCGTCCGCCTGAGTTCGCTTGGTGAGAATGAAGCAGTCTTTGTGCAAATTAAACAAACCGTTTTTTAAGTAATTAAACATATTTAAGTTAATTTGCTCGATTTTATTCTCACAATCGCTTGATTCGAGGAATATCTCGGGAAGCGTCAGATTCAGCGTCGACGGTGATTCCCCGACGATATTCGCGGTCTGTTCCCAGTAGGCAGGCTCGCCCGTGTACTGATCGCAGGCTACCACAGCCCATTTTTTCATACCCTCGGCGTCCAACCGAGGGAGCAGAATATCGGTAGTTGAAAATGCAGTCATAGTAATTCCCCTTTAAATTAAGTAATTCTACACAATAAAATAAGGTAAACCGTTACCTGAAACAGCTGATCAATGCGTTTCGTACCAACTTCTCCCAATTTTCGCGTCAACAGGGAGCGGGACCTTGAGGCTCGCAGCCCCCTGCATTTCCTCGCGCAAGATCTCCAATGCCTTTTGCGATACGGCCTCCGGGGCTTCTACGATCAGCTCGTCATGCACCTGGAGGATCAGTTTTGCCTCGGGCAGCTCCCGCTTCAAACGGTTATACACCCTAACCATCGCGATTTTGATGATGTCCGCGGCGGTCCCCTGGATCGGCGTATTCATCGCGATCCGCTTGCCAAGCGCTTTGACGGTCTTGTTGGTTGACAGGATCTCGGGAATGAAACGTCTTCTCCCAAAAAATGTAACCGCGTATCCATCGGCTTCGGCAGACGCAGTAATCGTTTCCATATACTTTTTCACGCCCGAAAAATGCCCGAGGTAGTTCTCAATATATTGCTTAGCATCGCTAACTGTCGTGCCAATGTCCTTAGCCAGCGAAAACGCGCCGATGCCGTAAACAATGCCGAAATTCACTGCCTTTGCCTTGCGGCGAAGCTCAGCGTCAGACTGCCCGGAAGCGCGCCGGAAAACGTTTTCGGCGGTCTCCGAGTGAATGTCGCGCCCCTCGCGGAAGGTCTGGATCATCACCTCGTCGTCCGCCAGCGAAGCGAGCACGCGAAGCTCGATTTGGCTGTAATCCGCGTCGCAAAGCACTTTCCCGGGCGCGGCGACGAAGAACTTCCGAAAATTCCTGCCAATCTCGGTCCTCACGGGAATATTCTGGATATTTGGCTCTGCAGAGCTGATTCTGCCGGTTCGGGTCTCGGTCTGCTTGAAGGTCGTGTACATTCGCCCGTCCTCGGAAACGGCGTTCTCAAGCCCTTTGACGTATGTGTTGTAGAGCTTTGTGAGCTTGCGGTATTCCAAAATTGGCTTAACAATGCGGTGCAAATCAATTAGCCCCTCTAACGTTTCCGAATCGGTGGAGTAGCCGGTGCTTTTTTTCTTTCCGGTGGGAAGCGAAAGCTCCTCAAACAGCACGGTTGACAGCTGTTTAGGACTTCCGATGTTGAATTCGTGCCCCGCGAGGCGGTAGATTTCTTTCTCGATTTCGGAGATTTTGGGCAATAATTCGTCGCCGAAAGCTCTCAGACTTGCTGTGTCAAGGAGAATTCCCTCGTGTTCCATTGACGCTAAAACTTCTGCAAGCGGAATTTCTATTTCTTGCAGAACTTTGAGCATTCCCTGAGAACAAATATCCTTGAAAAGAGCTTTATTAAGGGAAATATAGGAGGAAATCGGCTCGTTATTGTCCATTTTTATGGAGCGATCTTCACAAAGTCGCTCTATATCATAGCTTTTGGCATTAACATCTAGTAAATATGCAGCAAGGGTCGCGTCAAAAATGACGTTTCTAAGTTCGATTCCTGCATTTATGCACTTGGAATAGATCGCTTTCGCGTTGTCGGTGTGCTTTGGGTCGTCGCTTTCGAGCAAGGGCTTCAAATCCCCGTCAACACGCTCTGTTCCGCGAAAAACGGCGATCTCTCCGTCGAGAATGATTACGTTCAGCGCGGTTTCGTCGAATTTTGCGTTATCGGGGACAATATTTGGCTTGACAACAGGCGTTTTGGGTGCTTCCGCGGTCGCGGGCAGCTTTGCGGCAGTTCCCTTAACGCCTTCCAGCCCCAGCTTCTTGATTGCAGAATTAAGCTCCAGCTCCTGCAAAATTCCGACCACGGCAGATTTGTCGGCTTCCTTGAATTTATAGTCGTCCAGGTTTTCCGAGATCGGCACTGTTAAGCAGATCTCGCCAAGCGTTTTGGAAAGCTTCGCGCTGTCTTTTCCGGCTTCCAGCTTAGCGCGAACGCTCTTTGTGATCTCGATTTCTGCAAGATTATCATATATATATTGCACGGAATGGTACTTCTGAATAAGCGAGAGCGCGGTTTTTTCGCCGATCCCGGGTACCCCGGGAATGTTGTCGGAGCTGTCGCCCATCAGCGCCTTGACCTCCAGCATTTCCCTGGGAGAAACGCCATAAACCTCATTTATTTTCGCGGGTGTGTAATAAATATCCTCCTTGTTGGAGGCGAGCCGCACCGTCACACGGTCGTTCACGAGCTGGAAGCTGTCGCGGTCACCCGTCATGATCACACATTCCGCGCCCTGTTCGGCTGCGGCGCGGGAAAGCGTGCCAATGATGTCATCCGCCTCGTAGCCCGCGAGTTCCACCACAGAAACGCCCATATTGCGCAATATTTCCTTGATTACGGGCATCTGTTTTACCAGTTCCTCGGGCATGGCATGGCGGGTTGCTTTATACTCTTTGTATAATTCGTGTCGGAATGTGGGAGCTTTAAGGTCGAACGCCGCGGCTATACGGTCGGGGCTGTCTTCCTTAATTAGCTTAAAATATATGTTCAGAAAGCCCATAAGCGCGTTTGTTGGGAACCCCTTTTTATTCGACAGGGCGCGTATCCCGTAGAACGCGCGGTTCATGATGCTGTTGCCGTCGATCAGTAATAATTTCACAATAAATCACCCCGCATTTCGTGCATATTTATAAATAAATTAAACGTTTCGTATATTTTTTAGAATATTTGCCGGCAGCTTTTTTAAGGTTAAGTAGGTGAGGAAGCCCGTGAACAATCCCCCTAAGATCGCGCTTGCAAGCAGGATCGGCGTGTACGCGAGCACCGATCCCGTCCCGTAGAAGCCGACTGCGACTGACATCTGTCCCGCGATGTGGAAAACCGCGCCGAAAACTGCCGTAAAAGGCAAGAATTTGGCTTCGGGGTGCGCTTCGGGAGACTTTGGAAATATTCTCCGTGCGGCTGCCATAGCCGCCCAAGCCGCCGTGCCGCCTGCCAATCCGTAGATCGCACTCATCGGGGCGCCGACTATCAGCGCTGCCAGCAGGCACCGCAAAACCGTTACAAACAGCGCGTCGACGGCTTTCCAGCGGCCGCCAATGTACAGCAAAAACAGCGTCACAACGTTACCGAGACCGACCCTCACGCCCTGGATAGGAACGATCGGGGGGAGCATGGTCTCCAGCGCCGAAAGCGCCGCCGCAAAGCAAATAAACACCGCTGAAAACGCCAGCTTTTTCGGTGTCATTTTGCACCTCTTTTCAAGAGAAAGATCCCGTTATTTTTTATCAGCATATTTCACGGGATTTTGAACTGTATACAAATGTTAAATATTTAGCTCTGTTGAGCCAAAATCGTTGCTAAAACACACTCTAAAAAATGCCTCAAAAATCACTCTGCTTCGTGGGATTTTTTCTCGGGAATTTCGTCGATGAGCGGGTCCTTTTCAGGCTCCTTGCAGAGTATCTCCCTCAGCTGCTTTGCAAGCTCCCGCATTTCGCTGGTAAGCGGCGGAAGCTCGTCCTCCTGCTCGGGGCTTTCGGGAGCGTCGTCGCCGAAGCTCGGAAGCAGGGTGTAATCCTCGCGCCTTACAAGCCGCGGCGGATATTCCTCGAGAAATTGCTTGCACAGCGACACCAACACCGCCCCGCTTGCCGCGATTCCCGATAAGATCATAATTATTCCACTCAAAATCAGCGGCGATTTTGGCTCAACAAAGCCGCTTGCGACGAACGCTGCCGTTGCCAGAACGAAGTCCAAAATCGGCGAAATTATCTTCATTATCAACAGGTCGCCGACCGCGAACAGCGCGAACCACGCCGCCAACAGCGCGCAAACCGCTATATAAATGACCATCGAGCCTGCTCCCAGAAGGATCGAAAGCCCGATGCACAGCAGAGCCGCCGCGCAGTGCAGATAAAAGCACGCGCGTATCAGCTTGCGGAATTTGTTCACTTTCACACGTCGAGATGCAACAAAATCCTCGGCTATGTTGCCGTGTGTGTAAAAATGTATTAATTTTTTCTTAATTTTGTGTATCATCTCGAAAAAATTCTCCTTGAATTCCCTAAAAACCGCTTATTACAGCCCTTCCAGCTGTTCCAGCCATGCCGCGGCGCAGGCGTCGCTCGGCATTCTCCAATCGCCGCGCGGTGAGAGCGATACCGACCCTACCTTAACGCCGTCGGGCAGGCAGCTGCGCTTGAATTGCTGCGCGAAAAACCGCTTGTAGAACGTTTTCAGCCACTTGAGGACGGTGTCGCCGTCATAGCTTTCGCCGAACGCGTGCCGCGCCAGCCTGTACACCTTTTTCGGCGGGAATCCCCAGCGGATGCCGTAATACAAAAAGAAATCGTGAAGCTCGTAGGGTCCGACCAGATCCTCGGTTATCTGCGAGATCTCGCCGTCCTTTGCGGGGAGCAGCTCGGGGCTTACAGGCGTCTCGAAGATCGCCAGCAGGACATCTCTCAGTGCGGGGTTTTCGGTGGTCTGGGAATAATACTTTACGATATGCCGCACCAGCGTCTTGGGTACGGAAGCGTTCACGCCGTACATACTCATGTGGTCGCCGTTGTAGGTCGCCCACCCGAGAGCCAGCTCCGAAAGGTCGCCGGTTCCGATAACCAAGCCGTTTTCTTCGTTTGCAATGTCCATGAGGACCTGCGTGCGTTCTCTTGCCTGGGCGTTCTCGTAGGTGGTGTTGCGGTTGTTTTCGTCGTGGGAAATATCGGTAAAGTGCTGCCGAACGCTTGCCGTGATATCAATAACACGCAGCGTTGTTCCCAGAATATTGCACAGCTTTTCGGCGTTGGATCTAGTGCGCTCGGTAGTGCCGAAGCAGGGCATCGTTATCGTGATAATGTCGCTGTTGGGGCGGCTTAATAGCTTCATTGCCTCCGCGCAGACAAGCAGCGCCAGGCAGGAATCCAGTCCGCCCGAAATTCCCACAACAACGCTCTTACAGCCTGTGTGGCGGATCCGCTTTGCAAGCCCGTGCGCCTGCATCGCGAGAATGTCCGAGCAGCGCTTGTCCTTTTCGTCCGCCGACTGCGGAACGAACGGCAGCGCCTCGATGCTTCTGGTGAGCGCGGTGTTTTCAATTCGCATTGTAAAGGGGATTCTCCGCGATTTTTCCCCGTCGGTTATAAACGAGGAATTTCGGCAGCGCTCTAAGATAAGACGCTGCACGTCGATCTCGGAAACGGTAATTCCCGTAGAATAAAGCCCGCTGTCGGCGAGCGCGGCGCCATTTTCCGCGATTATCCTGTGACCTCCGAAAACCAGGTCGCCGGTGGATTCTCCTTCGCCTGCCGACGCGAAAACATAACCGCAGATAAGCCGCGCGGACTGCCCCACCACAAGGTCTTTGCGGTAGCTGTCCTTGCCGATGGTCTCGTTTGAGGCGGAGAGATTCGCGATGATAGTGGCTCCGCCGAGCGCGAGCGCTATCGACGGGGGATTCGGCGCCCAGAGATCCTCGCAGATCTCAACGGCAAAGGTGAACTCGGGAAGCTCTTTGCACTCGAACAGCAGCCCCGACCCAAACGGCACGGTTTTTCCGAACAGCTCTATATCAAGCTCGCCGTCGGGCGCGGGCGCAAACTGCCTCGCCTCGTAGAATTCGTTGTAATTCGGGAGGAATTTCTTGGGAATAACTCCGAGGATCTCGCCGTTTTGGATCACCGCGGCGCAGTTGTAGAGCTTTCCGCGGAATTCAAGCGGAAGTCCTATCGCAACGAGCATATCCGAGCCTTCGGAAGCCCCGCAGACAGCCTTCAGCCCCTCCAGTGCGGCTTTTTGCAGCGCGGGCTGATAAAACAGGTCGTGGCAGGAATATCCCGTAACGCAAAGCTCCGGGAACACCAGCAGCTTCACTCCCATGGTATTTGCCTCGCCAATAAGCGCGTTTATCGCGTTCGCGTTGTATTTGCAGTCGGCGACCCTTATCTCGGGCGTTGCCGACGCTACTTTAATAAATCCGTCTTGCATAATATTCTCCCCCGGACAGACTGTCGATAACCCCTCATCTGCGTTGCCACCGTCTCTTCCCAGCATCTGAGGGCTTCTCGGCAGTCTGTGAATGAGCCTTTCTAAAAAGCTATACATATTTATTATACTCTTTTTTGCCAGAAAATTCAAGTACCAAATTGAAAAAATAACGCGCGGTTATGGCTTGACGGGGGGAGACAGTTTGTGGTATAATAACAGCAACGGGTTAGCCGTACAGCAGTTAGTGTACAACGATGTTCCGCATACGCTGGGAATACCCGCGCCGGCTCGGCGCTATGGTATAATGAAAAAGGAATTTATAGGGAATTATTGAGGTGCTTTTGTTATGAAATTGATGTTTGCCTCGGATATCCACGGGTCGGAGACGTGGTGCCGCAGTATGCTGGAGGCGTATAAACGCGAAAACGCGCGGCGGCTGTGCCTGCTCGGAGATATTCTCTATCACGGTCCGAGAAACTACCTGCCCGACGGCTATGCGCCAAAGGACGTTATCGCTTTGTTGAACGGCGTTCGGGAGGAGCTTTTCTGCGTCCGCGGGAACTGCGATACAGAGGTGGATCAGATGGTGCTGGAGTTCCCCATAATGCAGGAGAGCGCGCTGGTTTACGCCGACGGATATGAGTTTTTCTTAAGCCACGGGCATCACTTTTCTCCGGGGAATCTGCCGCCGCTTGGTTCGGGAGCCGTGCTGATAAACGGCCACACGCATATTCCGGGGCAGGAGAACGTTGGCGGGGTATACTGCTTAAACTGCGGCTCGGTCGCGCTTCCGAAGGAGAATTCCCCTCATTCGTATCTGATCTACGAGGACGGCGTGTTTATCTGGAAAGAATTGGAAAGCGGCGCCGAGTTTTCAAGACTTTCGCTGAAAGAGCGTTCTTGAAAATACAAATTTATACAAACGCGATACAAAATCATACAAACGTCATACAAAATTATACAAGCATTATACAAAATCATACAAACGCTATACAAACTTATACACCAATACCATAACCAATACCATTACCAAAACCAAAACCAAAACCATTACCATTACCATTACCATTACCAACACCAAATACCTTATTCCCCGTAAATACGCCCCAAAAAGGGCGTATTTACGGGGGGAGAGAGGAAAAAATGCAGAAGATATACGGTTATTTAAGGAGAGCGTGCCAGGAATTCGATCTGATCGGGGACGGCGACAGGATAGCTGTCGGGGTCTCGGGCGGCAAGGACAGCATGGTGCTGCTGGCAGGGCTTGCGGGTATGCGGCGGTTCTACGAGAAGAGATACGAGGTGTGCGCGATCACCCTCGATCCGCGCTTCGGCGGAGTTGAGAACGACTATTCCGCGGTAGAACGCCTGTGCGAAAAGCTGGGGGTGGAGTTCAGGCTCATCAGGACCGATATCGGCGAGATCGTCTTCGATATACGAAAGGAACCAAATCCCTGCTCGCTGTGCGCTAAAATGCGCAGGGGCGCGCTTCATGACGCGGCAAAGGCAATGGGCTGCAATAAAATAGCGCTCGGTCACAACAACGACGACGCCATCGAGACCTTTATCATGAATTTATTCCACGAGGGAAGGATAGGCTGCTTCGCGCCGATCTCCTACCTCTCGCGAAAGGACATCACGCTGATAAGGCCGCTGGTTTTCGCGCCCGAGCACGCGGTGCTCGCCTGCGCTAAGCGGAATAATTTAGAGATCGTAAAATCCAAGTGCCCCGCCGACAAGCACACCGCAAGGCAGGATGCAAAGGAGTTCTTGGCTGCTCTCGAGCACG
Source organism: Oscillospiraceae bacterium (assembly GCA_022508965.1). GTDB lineage: Bacteria > Bacillota > Clostridia > Oscillospirales > Ruminococcaceae > CAG-115. The sequence goes on along the minus strand of JAFLUD010000037.1, from coordinate 1,760 downwards.
AGAACAACGGCGTTAAAATGCGCATTTTCGGCGCTATGAGAAAGGCGGGCATAGACAGATGGGGTTATGGAGATTAGGGGAATATTATGCGAAAGAACGTTAAATTGCCGTCAAAAAAGGCTCCCAAAAAGCCCGAAAAGGAGAACTTTTTCTTCTTTGTGAAGGATCAGGGCGAGGGAGCGGCGGGGGTCGCGGTGATAATCCTGAAATTCGCGGAGATCGCGCTGACGACCATTTTCGCGCTTTGTCTGGGAATTTTCGCGCCGCTTTGTATATGGTTCGGCGTTGAGGACGTAGACCCGTTCTACGCGCTTACGGCGGGGATATGGTTCGCGTCGTCGGTGCTGTATATCGCGGGACTTTTTGTAGTGATGTTCGGACACTCGAAGATAGCTTCGGTTATCCACGTTTTTGCGGCAGCGGGAACGCTTGCTACCTATCAGGGCTACCGCAGGCTTTTCGCGGAGTTCCCCGAGCTTAACAACACCTCGGGGCTGTATATGCCGTGCTTGTTCATCACTGTAATCACAATTACGATAATGCTGCTTATAAATGTTCCCAAGTGGATCGAAAAGCGCGTTGAGAAGCTGAACGAGAAGGCTCCGTCAATTTTCGACGACGAATAGACTGCCGATAAACCCTCATCTGCGTCGTCACCGTCACTTCGGCAGCCACAAAGGCTAGCCGAAGCGACGCTTCCTAGCATCTGAGGGCTTCTCGACAGTCTATCAAAGAGCATTTTAAAAATTGCACTTTTTTGCAGTTTGAATTGTGGTATTCTTAAATAAGAAATAATGGGGTGTGAATTCCCAAAAAAATAAATTACTAAGGAGAATTAATTGTTATGGCTACTATTATGAACCCGAACGAGCGTTTTCACCTGAAAATCAAGAACGGCGACGTGGGGCGCTATGTTATCCTGCCGGGCGATCCCGGGCGCGTTCCCAAGATCGCCGCGCTTCTCAAGGACGCAAAGCAGGTCGCTCAGAACCGCGAATACAACATCTACACGGGTTTTCTCGGCAGCGAGAAGGTGAGCGTCTGCTCGACGGGTATCGGCGGTCCGTCTGCCGCTATCGCCGTTGAGGAGCTTATCGACAGCGGCGCGGACACCTTTATCCGCGTAGGAACAAGCGGGGGCGTCGATCTCTCGGTTTACGGGGGAGACGTGATAGTCGCTTCCGCCGCGATACGCGCCGAGGGCACTTCTTACGAATATCTGCCGCAGGGATATCCCGCGGTTGCGGATTTCACCGTTACCTCCGCGCTTGTTGACGCCGCCTCGGAGCTTTCGGGAACCGAGCCTGGCGAGCGTTATCATGTCGGCGTAGTCCACAGCAAGGACAGCTTTTACGGAGAGGTGAATCCCGACGGCTCGGCGGTAGGCGAGAATATCAAGTCCCGCTGGGAGAGCTATTTTAAGTGCGGCTGTCTCGCCTCCGAGATGGAATGCGCGGCGATCTACTCGGTGGGAATAGTTCGCAGTACGCCGGAGAAGAAGATACGCTGCGGCGGAGTTCTTACCGCGCTTTGGAACGCCGAGCGCTCCAAGCGGAATATGCCCGACAGCATCACCGACGATTCCCGAAGAGGGATAGTCTGCGCGATAAGGGCTATCGAGCTGCTTATTCAACGCGATAAGGGATAATAAAAAGGGTCGGTTAGCCGCTTATTTAATGCCATAGCATTTTTGATATGCTCAACAGTGCTATGGCGTTTCTGTTGACAAATCGGCTGGGATTTGATATAATTGTTCCTGA
>JAFLUD010000036.1 GCA_022508965.1 Oscillospiraceae bacterium | reverse complement strand
ATCTTCTTGGACTCGTCGATCTCAAACGGGAGCTGCTCGGTCACTCTGCCGAGTATTCTGACTTCCTCGGCTTCGATCTCGACGGTTCCTGTTTCGATCTTGTCGTTATAAGTGCTTTCGTCGCGCTTTAACACCGTTCCCGCAACGGATATTGCGCACTCCTTATGAATTCCCTCCAGAAGAGACTCGTTGTGAAAAACTATCTGTACCTCGCCGTAATGATCGCGCAGGTCTACAAACATTATTCCGCCGTGGTCGCGGATATTTTCTACCCAGCCTGCCGCGCGTACCCTTTTGCCGACGTCTTTCTCGCTGACCGCGTTGCAATACTGCGTGCGGTATTCATTCTCCAAAAACACTTTATTCAACCCTTTCAATTATATTATTGCCATTCACAATAATTCTGTTTAACAATTTATTATACCACTTATTAAGCAAATTGTCAAGTTTTAGTTAAGATTTTTTGCTTTTTTTCTATATTCCCCCTATAATTGCCTTATAATACAAAGAATGTTGAAAAAATCCCTTGACAAAGAGGGTATTTTTAACTATAATTAATATTGTATGCGGCAGAAACGGGGTGTCGTTATGGAAAAAAACAAGAAGAAAAAAAGCAACGCATTTAATCTTATCATCTGCGCTGTCGCTTTTGTCGTTATGATTGTTTATCTGCTGTTTGTTGACAAGCCGGAGAACGTTCTTAACGCGATAAGGAATATCAATCCGTTTTTTTTGATACTTGCTGTCGCGTTTATGTGGGGATATTGGCTGTGCGAGAGCGCTACCGTTCATACCTTTATCAAGAACCTGTTCCCAAAGGAGAAATTCAAGCATTCGTGGTATGACACCATCATCGGGCAGTATTTCAACTGCATTACGCCGTTCGCTTCGGGCGGGCAGCCGATGCAGGCTTACTATTTCACGCAGTTCGGGGTGCCGCTGGGTTCGGGGCTTACAGCGCTTTTATCGAGATTCATCGTTTATCAGTTCGTTCTTATCGTGTATTCGGTATTTACGCTTGCGGTGGGCTTTCGGAATTTCGGCGACGATCTTTCACAAAAAGGGCTTATGCCGTTTGTTTTTATCGGCTTTGCCGTGAACTTCACCGTTATTCTGTTCCTTATCGGGATCGCGGTTTGGGAAAGGGGTACCGCAAAGGCGGCTAACGCGCTTATTACCCTGCTTGCGAAGCTGCGTATTCTCAAAAATCCCATGAAGCAGCGGCTTTATTTTACCCGTGAGATAAACAAGTTCCACAAGAACTTTATGTTCCTCAAAAGCAACGTGTGGATAATCGTGAAAGCCTGCTTTTTCACCGCGCTTCAACTGACGCTGCAGCTGAGCATTTCCTACGCGCTTTACAGAGGCTTCGGACTTAGCGAGGCGGGGTATTTGCAGATCATTTCATATCAGGCGTATGTTCAGATGATCTCGGCGTTTATTCCCCTGCCGGGAGCTATGGGAGCCGCGGAGCTTGGGTATTCGGGCTTCTTTAAGGATATTTTCGGGGATTTTACAGGCGTTTCTACCATGCTGTGGCGTATTATCACGTTTTATATGCCCATACTTGTAGGAATGGGGCATATGCTTTCCCTTAAGCGCATGGGCTACAAAGAACCCACCAAGTCCGAGCTGGAAATGATGAACAGCGAGCAATCGGATGATTAAACAATCGGATAATTAAACTATGAAGGAAGATATTATGGCTGATTTAAAGCACGAAATCGAACGGCGCAGGACCTTCGCCATCATCTCTCACCCCGACGCGGGTAAGACTACACTTACCGAGAAATTCTTGCTGTACGGCGGAGCTATCTCGCTTGCGGGCGCGGTCAAGGGCAAAAAGAACGCACGGCACGCGGTCTCCGACTGGATGGAGATCGAAAAGCAGCGCGGTATCTCGGTCACTTCGTCGGTCATGCAGTTCAACTACAACGGCTACTGCATAAACATTCTCGATACTCCCGGACATCAGGATTTCTCGGAGGATACCTACCGCACGCTTATGGCGGCGGATTCGGCGGTTATGGTTATCGACGCGGCAAAGGGCGTCGAGAATCAGACGCGGAAGCTGTTTAAGGTATGCGTTATGCGGAATATCCCGATCTTCACGTTCATCAACAAAATGGACAGAGAGGCGCGCAATCCGTTCGATCTGCTGGACGAGATAGAAAACGAGCTTGGAATCAAGACCTATCCCGTCAACTGGCCTATCGGCTCGGGGAAGGAATTTAAGGGCGTTTACGACCGCGAGCACCGTCACATTCTCTCATTTGAGGCGAACAACGGCACGCGCGAGGTCGCTAAAACAGAGGTCGATCTGAACGACGAAAGTTTAGCCGAGCTTATCGGGCAGACCAACTGCAATACTCTCAGAGAGGACGTGGAGCTGCTTGACGGCGCTTCGGAGGAATTCAACTCCGAGCTTGTGAACTGCGGAAAGCTGTCTCCGGTATTCTTCGGGTCGGCGCTTACGAACTTCGGCGTGGAGCCGTTCCTCGAAAACTTTTTGAAGATGACGACTCCCCCGCTTCCCAGAAATACCGAAAGCGGGACGGTTGATCCGTTCGACGAGAACTTCTCGGCGTTCATCTTCAAAATTCAGGCGAATATGAACAAGGCGCACCGCGACAGGATCGCGTTTATGCGAATTTGCAGCGGCAGATTTGATAAGGATATGGAAGTCCTGCACGTTCAGAACAACCGCACCATGCGTCTTTCGCAGCCGCAGCAGATCATGGCGAACGACCGCGAGGTCATCGCGGAGGCGTTTGCGGGGGACATTATGGGCGTGTTCGACCCGGGTGTGTTCTCGATCGGAGACACGGTTTGCGCACCTAAAAACAAGGTCGTTTTTGAGGGGATCCCGACGTTTGCTCCCGAGCATTTCGCGAGAATTCGCCAGAAGGACACTCTCAAGCGCAAGCAGTTCATAAAGGGCACTACGCAGATCGCCCAGGAGGGCGCGATTCAGATATTCTCCGAGCCGCAGAGCGGTTTTGAGGAGGTTATCGTGGGAGTTGTCGGAGTACTGCAATTCGAAGTGCTCGAATACCGTCTGAAAAACGAGTACGGCGTGGATATCATCCGCGAGGATCTTTCCTACGAATATATCCGCTGGATCACCAGCGAAAAGCACCTTGCAGGAGGCTTGGACGAACTGAGGAAACTCGTCCTCACCTCCGACACAAAGCTCATCCAGGACGTCAAGGGGAACTATCTTCTCATATTCACCAGCGAATGGAACATCAAGTGGGCGCTTGACAAAAACGAGGGGCTGGAGCTTGCAGAATTCAACAGAGATTGACCTAAGGCGCGCTGAATTCCCAAAAATAAAATAAATTATGCCGATTTCGACAACCGATTTCGGCATATTTTTTTACTTTTTTGAATTATAATTAAAGTACAAGCGAGGTGGCCGCTGTGACAATTTACGCGGACGTTCTGGTTATTCTGAACCTTTACATAAACTACTTTCTGATAAGGTCTACGGCGCTGCTGCTGCGGCGGGAGGTAAGCGCCAAAAGGTGTCTGCCGGGGGCGTTATTGGGAGCGCTGGGAGCGCTTGTGATACTGCTCCCGGAGCTGCCGTTCGTTGTCGTTGCGCTCGAAAAAATAGCGCTTGGCGCGATTATCACGTTTGCGGTTTTCGGGAAACAAAAGCCCGCGGATTTCGCGGTCTGCGCGCTGTTTTTCCTTGTGGTGAGCTTTATTTTTGCGGGGCTTGCTATGGCGCTGTGGACATTTGCGGCGCCATACGGAATGGTTTACGCGAACGGGGTTTTCAGCTTCAATATTCCCCTTGCGGCGATCGCGGCGTTTACGGCGGCGGCTTACTTTACCATTCGGCTTGTGCGGTATTTTTCCGACAGGCGGCTGCGGCAGAACAGAATTTGCAGCGTTATGATCAGCGCGGATGGCGTTGAGGTAACGCTCAAGGGCTTATGCGACACGGGAAACGAGCTGCGGGACATATTCACCGGAAAGCCGGTGATTGTCTGCGAGCTTAAAAAGATCTCGGGGATTGTTCCCCAAAACATTTCGGATTATCTGGGCGGGAAATTTTCGGGCGAAGGTATCAGGCTTATTCCCTGCAAGACCGTAAGCTCTGAGACGCTGCTGCCGGTTTTTAAGGCGGAGAAAATTCTCATTGACGGAAAGGCTGCCGACGCGATGATCGGGGTTACTCAAAACGCGCTCGGCGAGGACATCGACTGTATTCTTGATCCAAAAATAATCTCTATATAAATACGGAGGAAGGCATATGCTGAAACAATTTTTGCGGAAAATCGGTGATTTTTTAAACAGGTTGTTTGATCGAAAAACCGATAATTTTGTACATTACATAAACGGCTCGGAGCAGCTTCCCGCGCCGCTCTCACGCGAGGAGGAGGAAGCGGCGTTTAAGCTGATGGAGACCGATTTCGACAAGGCGCGGGATATGCTTATCGTACATAATCTGCGGCTGGTGGTTTACATCGCGAAGAAATTTGAGAACACGGGGATCTGGCTTGAGGACCTCGTTTCTATCGGGACTGTGGGGCTTATCAAGGCGGTCAACACGTTCAGCGCGGACAAGAACATTAAGCTCGCTACCTACGCGTCGCGCTGCATCGAGAACGAGATACTTATGTACCTGCGAAAGTATTCGCAATACCGCTATGATATTTCCATCGACGAGCCGCTTAACGTTGACTGGGACGGGAACGAGCTGCTGCTTTCGGACGTTCTCGGCACCGACAGCGACTGTGTGAACTCCCATATTGAAGAGGAAGTCGAAAAGCAGCTTCTCCACGACGCGGTCAATCACCTCGGCGAACGCGAACGGCGTATCATGGAAATGCGCTTCGGGCTGAACGGCTGCAAGGAGAAAACACAAAAGGAGGTCGCCGACGAGATCGGCATCTCACAAAGCTACATCTCGCGCCTCGAAAAGCGCATAATAAAACAGCTCCGCGAGGAGCTGGAGAAAGTGTGTAACTAGTAATGCGGGGGCGCTGCCCCCGCACCCCCTTTTGGGGGCTCCGCCCCCAAGCCCCTGCCAAAGGGACTAGTCCCTTTGGAATCCCGGATTTTTGTGTTTTATTGGCAAGAACTTTTATATTCTGTTTTTAATTTTATTTAAAGCACCCTTTTCCAAGCGGGAAACTTGGGCTTGGCTGATCCCGATCTCTTTGGCAACTTCTACCTGAGTTTTCCCTCGGAAAAAGCGCAGAGAGAGGATCCTTTTTTCGCGCTTGCCTAGCTGTGAGATGGCTTCCTTAAGCGAAATTTCATTGAGCCAGTTCATGTCGTCGTTGTGGTCGCCGAGCTGATCGAGCACATAGATCGTGTCGCCCGACTCGGAGAACACAGGCTCGTACAGCGAGATAGGCTCGCTTATCGCTTCAAGCGCTATCACCACGTCCTGGCGCGGCACTCCTATCGCTTTCGCTATGTCTTCGACGCGCGGCTCGCAGCCTTTTTCGGCGGTGAGCTTCTCCTTTGCCTGCATTGCCTTGTACGCCAGATCCCGCATCGACCGTGAAACACGCACGGGAGCGTTGTCGCGAAGATACCTGCGGAGTTCTCCCATTATCATCGGAACAGCGTAGGTCGAAAACCGCACGGGCTGGGTGATGTCGAAGTTGTCGATCGCTTTGATAAGCCCTATGCAGCCTACCTGAAACAGGTCGTCGGCGCTTTCTCCCCTGCCCATAAAACGCTGGATAACGCTTAATACAAGGCGGAGATTACCGCGGATAAGCTCCTCGCGCGCCGCCATATCGCCTTGTTTTACGCGCTTTAACAGCTCCATTTTCTCGGATTCTTTGAGAACCTTCAGCTTTGATGTATTCACGCCGCTTATTTCAACTTTATTGTAGTACATAACTGCCTCCGACTTACTTGTTGTACAAGTATTATTGTCGGAAACAGGTTTTGTTATTCTTGGAAAATAATTAAAATCGCTCCTTAGCAGGGAGCGATTTTCTATTTATTATTCTTGGGAACTGTTCAATTTCTCAATAAGCACCGCCGCCAATACTCCGAAAAGCAGGCAGACAAAGCCGTAGCCGGATTGTAGATTGAATCCGAAGCCGTCGGGGAGTATCGCGTATACCGAGCCGATAACCAGTCCCATCAGCGCGGAATATACCATCAGCTTATTCTTTTGTATCAGCAGCGAGATCAGCTTAGCGCCGAGGATTATTCCGATAACCGCGCCTATCGCGAACGGGATCAACACATAGAAATTGAATTCCTCGAGCGCGGAGATCACCGTTTGGTAAACTCCCAATAACATCATCACAAACGAGCCGGAAATTCCCGGGATTATCATTGTGACCGCCGCTATTGCCGCGCAGATCAGCAGCTTAAGGGAGATCACAAGATCGAAACCGGAGACCGCGTCGGGAGCGATGTCGATGATGTTCATTCTATCAAGAACTGTAAGTCCGATAACCGCCGCCATCGCTATAATAAACGGCACCGCGCACAGCGGCTTTACCTTTTTTTCGGAGGTGCCGAACTTGTAGATCAGCGGTATTCCCCCTAAAATAAGCCCTATGAAGAACATATTCGTCTGTATGGGAAAGCTGTCGAACAGCGTTTTTATCACCTTTGCGGAGAGCAGTATTCCCGCGCCCGCGCCGAGTGCGAATGTGAAAAGAAACCAGAAGTTCTGAAGGATCTTTTTGATCCCCGAGATAGAATCGGTAAGTCTGTCGAATATCCCGAAAACCACCAGCATTGTGCCGCCGCTTACTCCGGGGATCACGTTTGCGGTTCCGAATAGGATCCCGCAAAGAAAAAACTTCAGATACTCCAAGGTTTTTTTCATAGAAGCTCCTTTAATTTAAAGAAATATCTTACGAAGAAATATGCGATAGCGGGCAGAAGTCCTGTTACTATGCTTATAAACAATGCGAGAATGTCGATTGCAGCCAGTCCGAACGAGGTATTTATAAACGGGATATATACCAGCAAAATCGGCAAAATCGCGGTTATTCCGACGGACAGCTTGGCTATGAGCTTTGACGAGGCGAATTCTCTGACCGACTTGAGCTGAGAGCTGCCTAAGTGACGCAGCAGCACAAAGCCTGCGGTGCTTACGCAGAAGGTTATCAGCGCGCAGCTTCTCGCGAACTCGGAGTTTGAGTCATTGTGCATAAACAAATAGGTGGATACCGTGAATATTCCCGAGAGCAATCCGAACAATGCGGCTCCGCCGATAAATCTGAAATTCAGCTTGCGTTTTGCAACAAACTCGGACGGGGGCATTGTGGACTTGATATCCGCGGTGTTCCCAATAAAACCGAGCGCCGTAAGCGGAAGCAAAAGCATTGCCAGAAGAGCGATCACGGGCGGATTGAGCATAAGCTCTTTGCCTCTGAACAGGTTGATTATCACCGCCGCAATAAGTCCCACATAGCCGGAAATTACCGCCGAAACGGCGCGTTTTATATTTCTGTGGACCTGACGCGCCTGCGCTATCATATCCGCTATCGAGCTGAAGTTATCGTCGTTCATTATGATGTCGGCGGCTTCGTAGGTGCTGCCGGCGGCGTGCTGGGAGATCGTGATGCCGACGTCCGCCGCGTCGAGAACGTCCGCGTCCGCGGAACGGGTCCCTGTCATTGCGACTACCTCACCGCGCTCTTTAAGCTGCTCGATTATATACAGCTTTTGCTCGGAGGAAATTTTTGCGTAGATATCGGCGTTCAGATCGAGCGCTTCGCCGCTTTTCTTGGCGGCTTCGATCTGTCTGCCGGTGACTACTCCCCTGCCGGAGATCCCGATCATTTTTCCCGTGGATTCCGCAACGCTGGGATTTTCCTCTGTCAGCATTATCACGCGCACTCCCGCGCGGCGGCAGGTTTTTACCGCCGTGGATACGGAGTCTCTTAAAGGCGCGGAAAACGCCGCAAAGCCTATGAACGTGTAGGAAAATCCTGCCGTTACGTCCATTATCTCGCTGTTTGCGTCTACGCAGGCTACCGCCATTACGCTGCAGCCCTTGGAATAATAGTCTTCGTAGCGTTTTTTCGCCGCGTACAGCGCGTCGCCGTTCATTCGGCACATCGGAAGTATCTGCTCGGGAACTCCCTTGATACAGCACAGTCTGTCGCCGCCGACGTCCCAGATGGCTCCGCTTAGCGTTTCGGTGCTTTCGGGGATTTTTTCGATGAACGTGTTTTCCACATAAACATTCTTTATCTTCTCATCGAAAAACGCTGCCTTTACCATCAGCGCGTTTACCGCGGGATCGTTGGAATTCGGCTCGCAGGCAAGCGCTGCGACCTTATACAACAATTCCTCGCTTCGCGCGTATATTCCGCGCACCTCTAAACGGTTTTTGGAGATCGCGCCCTCCTTTTCGACGCACAGAACCGAGAGAGAATTCAGCTTTTCGATATCGTAAAAGGACTTTACGACTGCGCCGCCTTTGAGCAGATCCATGGCTCCCTTTGTATAATACAGGCGTATCATCGCGCCGAGTCCCGTCGGGATAAAGCATAATCCCAGAGTGATGCCTCCTATCGCGGAGGACACTAAATCGTTTTGGGAAACGATCCTCGTGATCATGGAAATCAGCGTCAGGATCACCGCTATTCCGCCAGCTATCGGAACTATTCCGCGAACTATCTTCTCAAGCGACGTGTAATAGGGGTGACTGTCGGGAGCGTCGCCGCGGTGCTGATAAAGGCGCGTGTCTACGCCCGTTGCGCTTACCCTGCAAACGGCTATTCCCGAAATAATTGTTGTTCCGCTGTAAACAAACGTCGGCTTAAGATCGCTTTTGGAAATTCCTCCGACGTATTTCGCCACGGGAGCGACAGTTCCCGTAAAAACGCTTTCGTCAGCCGAAAGATCGCGCGCCTCGAGTATGAACGCGTCCGCCGGAACACGCTCCCCCGCGCCTACCACGATGGTGTCCTCGGGGACAATGTATTCCTTTTCGATAAGCTCCAGCTTACCGCCGCGGATCACGCGGAATTTCATCGCGGTGCTTTCCTCGATCTCGGAAAGGCGCTCGTCGGCAGATCTTCTGAAATAAATCTCCGCGCAAATGTACACAGCGTCTATCAGAAGCGTCATTATTCCCGCGGCGATGCCTACGCCGAAAAAGCACAGCAGTCCCGCTATAAACATCAGCAATACCGACGGCGACAACAATACCTCCCAATAGGAAAATCCGCTGTCCTTCCTCTTTTCCTTGCTGTATGTATTCAATCCGTAGAGCGAGAGATTTTTTTCGATCTCTTTTTCGGTGAGTCCGAAATAATCCTCGTCAAAATTAAAAAATTGTGCCATACGTTTTCTTCTTCCTATAATTTAACATTCTGTTTTTTACTAATTAAATGAGAGTATACTCTCTTTTATTATCGCATATTTTCTAAAAAAAATCAAGTTGTTTTGCTAAATTTGTCCGTTTTTTCATAAAAATTTCCTGTTTCGGGAGGAAACCGCGGCTGATGCGAGGTTTTTTCTCCGTTATTTTACAAGAATTCCCACAAAAAAACGGGGACTTTTGCCCCCGAATTTATAAACCGTTCCACAGATATTTTTCAAGATCTACCGTGTTGTCCTCACGAACCTCTATTCCCTCAGCCCGCAGCAGCCGCGCCTGAGCGTCGGTTCCGCCGAACGCGAACGCCGGAGCAAGTCTGCCCATACGGTTCACCACGCGAAAACACGGGATCCCGTCGGGATCGGGGTTTGCGTGGAGCGCGTAGCCCACCGCCCTCGCCCAGCGACTGTTCCCCGCGAGCTGCGCTATCTGGCCGTAGGTCGCGACCTTGCCCTTTGGTATCTTCCTTACTACCTCGTATATTTTCTCGAATACTGTCATACCGTTTTTTCCAAAACTAAAGGCAATGCCGAGGCATTACCTTTAACAATTATCCTATCTTCTTTATGTTTTTCTTGGTGAATTTCGCGGGCTTTTCCTTGATCTCATCGCGCTCGATGATCGGCTTGCCCTCGCCGCTTATACAATCCTCGGTAATGGTGATCTTGGTTATCGTGGAATCGCTCGGCGCGGTGAACATGGTGTCCCGCAGAACGTCCTCGACTATTGAACGCAGTCCGCGAGCGCCGGTTTTGGTCTCGATCGCTTTTTTCGCGATGGCGCGAAGTGCGTCCTTTTCAAACTCAAGCTCGATATTGTCCGCCTTGAACAGGCACTTATACTGCTTGATAAGAGCGTTCTTCGGCTCGTCGAGAATTCTTACAAGAGCCTCCTCGTCGAGCGCCTCAAGCGGCGTTACTATCGGCAGTCGTCCGATAAGCTCGGGGATTATTCCGAACTTCACCAGATCCTGCTGGGATATCTGCTTGAGCATATCCGCGCTCTCTTTTTGCTTTGACGACTTTACATCTGCGCCAAAGCCCATTGCGGAGCTGGATACGCGCTGCGCTATCATCTTCTCGATCCCCTCGAAGGCGCCGCCGCAAATAAACAGGATGTTCTTTGTGTTTACCTGGATAAACTCCTGGTGGGGGTGCTTTCTTCCGCCCTGCGGAGGAACGTTTGATACCGTGCCCTCAACGATCTTCAGCAATGCCTGCTGAACTCCTTCACCGCTTACGTCGCGGGTTATGGAGGTGTTCTCGCTGCGGCGGGAGATCTTGTCTATCTCGTCAATGTAAATAATCCCTCGCTCTGCCGCTTCGATATCGTAATCGGCAGCCTGAACCAGTCTCAACAGCACGTTTTCTACGTCCTCGCCGACATAGCCCGCCTGCGTCAGCGTTGTTGCGTCGGCTATCGCAAAAGGAACGTTCAGCAGCTTCGAGAGCGTTTGCGCGAGCATCGTTTTTCCGACGCCGGTGGGTCCGATGAGCAGAACGTTGGATTTCTGCATCTCCACCTCGTCCGCTTCGGAGTTGTTCAAAAACGTGCGCTTGTAGTGGTTATACACGGAAATGGAGAGCACCTTTTTGGCTTCCTCCTGTCCGATTATATACTCGTCGAGGTATGCCTTGATCTGCTCGGGCGTCATAAGCTCGCTTACGTCCGAAAGAAAATTAGAGGTCTGCTTATTGCCGCTCTTTGCGGGCTTGGGGGTCTTGGCGGCTCTGATGTCGCCGCTTTCCACCAGCATATTGTAGGACGTGAGAATACACTCGCTGCAAATTACGGCGTTCTCACCCATTCCGTACAAAATGCGTTCGACTTGATTTTCGTTTTTTCCGCAAAAGGAACAAACCAACATAAGAATAATCCTCCGTAAAACCGTTACTTACTCGCCGCGGTTTTTGTATACCTTGTCGATGATCCCGTATTCCAGCGCTTCCTGGGCATCCATAAAATTATCGCGCTCGGTGTCGCGGCAGATCGTCTCATAGTCCTTTCCGGTATTCTCGCTGAGAATTCGGTTGAGTCTGTCCTTGACATTCTGCAGGTATTTTGAGCGTATCTGAATGTCCGTTACCTGTCCGGATATTCCGCCGCCGGAGATCAGCGGCTGGTGGATCATTATCTCGCTGTTCGGCAACGCTATGCGCTTGCCCTTTGCGCCCGACGAGAGCAGAAAAGCTCCCATGGACGCCGCCATTCCAGTACAAATAGTCGAAACGTCGCACTTGATATACTGCATGGTGTCGTATATCGCCAATCCGTCGGATACGGAGCCTCCGGGGCTGTTAATGTAGAGGAATATGTCCTTGTCGGGGTCTTGTCCCTCAAGGTAAAGCAGCTGCGCTACTACTACCGCAGCGGTCGCCGAATTCACCTCGTCGTGCAGAAGGATTATTCTGTCGTTCAGCAGACGTGAGAAGATATCATACGAACGCTCGCCGTGACTGCTCTGTTCTACAACATAGGGAATATATGCCATTGGTTGCTCCTTTCTCCGACAGGCTGCCGATAAACCGCCATCTGCTTCTCGGCAGTCTGTTAATGAGTTGTTACTTTATTCGGTAACTTCCTCGATGTTTGCGCTGTCTTTAACCAAATTCAACGCCTTTTCGATCTTGAGATCCTGGATAAGCGACTTTTCGGGGATAGCCGCTTTTACGTTTTCAACGTCCATGCTGTACTGCTGCGCGAGATCGGCGTATTCCTTGTTTACGTCTTCGTCGGAAACCTCGATGTTCTCAAGCTCGGCGATCTTCTCAAGCGCAAGACGAAGCTCTACCTGACGCTTTGCAGCGTCGGTGAAGTTAGAGCGGAACTGAGCCATTGTCATTCCAGTATACTTGAGGTAATCGTTGATATCAACGCGGGTACGAGCTACCCACTCGCGGGCGATCTCGTCAACGCGGCGCTCGTACATTACCTGCGGGATCTCGGCTTTCATATTCTCGATCAGCTTATCCATCAGGTCGGAATCGCACGCCTCGTCAGCCTCGGACGCGTAACGCTTTTCGAGGTTCTCTTTAATATCCGCCTTAAGCTCGTCTACGGTGTCCTTCTCGGATACGTCCTTTACGAAATCGTCGTCCAGCTCGGGCAGATCCTTTGCTTTGATCTCGTGGAGCTTGCACTTGAACACCGCTGCCTTGCCCTTGAGATTCTCGGACTGATAATTCTCGGGGAAGGTAACGTTTACGTCAAATTCGTCGTTTATGTTCTTGCCGATGATCTGCTCCTCAAAGCCGGGAATAAAGGTGTGAGAGCCGATCTCGAGCGGGAACTTCTCGCCCTTTCCGCCGTCAAACGCAACTCCGTCAACAAAGCCCTCGAAGTCAATAACCGCGGTGTCGCCGTCTTCTACTGCTCTGCCCTCTACGGTTACTATACGGGCTACTCTTTCGCGCATCTTGTCGATCTCGGCGGTTACCGCCTCGTCGGTTACAGTCTTGACAGTTTTCTTTACGGATATTCCCTTATAATCGGAAATTTCAACGTTGGGCTTGGTGATCACGTCCGCCTTGATGGAAACGCCGTTTTCCTTGCTTACCTCGGTGACCTCGGTGTTGTCAATGTCTACTACCTCAAGTCCCGTCTTGTCGACGATCTCGGCGATATTGTTATTGTAAAGAGAATTTACAGCGTCCTCGTAGAAAACGCCCTCGCCGTACTGGGTTTCGATCATCTTTCGGGGAGCCTTTCCCTTGCGGAAGCCGGGGATCGTTATTCTCGACTTCTCGCGGTTGTAAACGACATTCACCGCCGCTTCAAATTCCTCAGCGCTGAACTTTACTTCGATCGCGTAAGTATTTGCCGCCGTGTTGTTCTGTGAAATGATTTCCATCTTGTTTTTTCCTTCCTGCTTATTGCATTTAATTAATTTTTACCGGGTCAAAGCCAACGCCGTCCGCGGATACCAACTTGTATTCCACGCCCGCGCGTTCGCCGTTTAGCGCGTGCTTTATGCTGCTGCCGTGAAGGTGCGCGTAAAAACACCGCTTTACATTATATTTGTGAAGGATCTCCGTGAGCAGAACGTTTTCTTCCGTTCCGAAGATCGGCGGATAGTGGATAAACGCCGTAAGCTCTCCGCCGAGCTTTGCGCCCGCCTGAAGCGACGCTTCCAAGCGCCCCGCCTCGCGGTTCAGCACCTTCTGATCGGCAGGCTCGCCGTTTTCGCGTATCCAGCCGCGCGTTCCGCATATCGAAATTCCCTCTGCCAGATATGCGTTGTTGAACAGAAAACTGATCGTCGTAAAACCGTTTTCCTTTACAAACGTAAGGTTTTTGTTCATTGTTGACCACCACAGATCGTGGTTGCCTTTAACTAATATTTTCCTGCCTCGAAGCTCTCGGTCGATGAACTCCAGATCCTTTAAGCTGTCCTCCAATTTCAACGCCCACGAATGATCTCCCAGCAAAATCACCGTGTCGTCGTCGGTTATCTTGCTGTTCCAATTATCCTGTAGCCGCTGTAAATGATTCGTCCAGCCCGGAAAGATGTCCATCGGCTTATCACAGCCCAGCGACAAATGAAGATCGCCTATCGTATAAAGCACTTATTACTCCTTACGATCCCAGAAAATCCAGCACTGTCTTGCTCATCTCCTGCTTTTCGACCGAGCCGGTAAAGCGTACCGCTTTATCCTTTGTCGCCGCCAGCGGAGCGGGGATCTTCGTGCCTGTTTTCTCTTCGAGCTTCGCTATCAGCTCGAACTCGTCCTCGATGGACGCGTTTCCGCCGACCGCCTCGTATACCGCTCTTCCGAACTTATAGGGATTCGCGGTGGACGCTATCACCGTCTTGGTGTTGTCGCCTGTCTTAGATTTATAATCCTCGCAGACCTTTACGGCAACGGCGGTGTGAGTGTCAAGCAGGTAATGCTCGTCGGCGAAGGTCTTACTGATCACCGACTTGGTTTCATCATCGCTGCACCAGCCTGCGTAAAACAGCTCGCCGAGCTGCTTCTTCACCGCGTCGTTTACCTCGTATTTGCCGGATTCCTTGAGACTTCCGAACCACTCGTTTATAAGCGCGTCGTTCTCACCCGTCAGGTGATACAGCAGTCTTTCAAGATTCGACGAGATAAGTATGTCCATTGACGGAGATACGGTGGTGTAGAACCTTCTGTTTCTGTCGTAAACACCGGTATTTATGAAATCCGTCAGCACGTTGTTGGAATTGGACGCGCAGATCAGCTTGTTTACGGGAATTCCCATCAGCTTTGCGTAATACGCCGCTAAAATGTTTCCGAAATTTCCGGTGGGAACTACGATGTTTATTTTCTCGCCGAACTCGATCTCTTTATCCTTTACGAGCTGTGCGTAAACGGAAACGTAATAAACTATCTGAGGCGCGAGTCTTCCCCAATTTATGGAGTTTGCGCTGGACAGCAGAATGTTGTTCGCCGCGAGCTTCTTTGCGATCTCCTCATCGGTGAAGATCGCCTTTACGCCGTTCTGGCAATCGTCGAAATTTCCCTTGATAGCGCAGACGTTTACGTTCTCGCCGCTTTGGGTGGTCATCTGGCGCTTTTGCATGGGGCTTACGCCGTCCTCGGGATAGAATACGCTTATTGAGGTTCCCGGAACGTCCTTGAAGCCCTCCAAAGCAGCCTTTCCCGTGTCGCCGGAGGTTGCAACCAAGATCGCTATCTGCTTTCCGTCAACCGTCTTTTTCGCCGAGGTCGTCAGCAGATACGGCAGAATTTGCAGCGCCATGTCCTTGAACGCGCAGGTGGGTCCGTGCCACAGCTCGAGAACGTATCTTCCGCCTTTCAGCTTGGTTATTTCCGCTATATTATCGGTGTCGAAATTCTTCGTGTTATACGCGCTTTCCACACAATGACGAAGCTCCTCGGGAGTGAAATCCGTTAAGAACTTTCCGAAAACCGTGTAGGCTCTGTCAACATAGCTCTTATCGCACAGATCGAGTATTTCCTGTTCGGAGAGCTTAGGGATACTCTCGGGAACGTACAGTCCTCCCTCGTCGGAAAGTCCCTTTACAATTGCGTGCGCACTTTGTGTTTTTATTGAGGAATTTCTTGTGCTCCGGTAATTCATAACACTCTTCCTTTCAATTAACTGTGTAAACGCCGTCGGCTGTGAACGCGTCCTCGTAGATCTCCACACGAACGACCCGCGGATCCTCGCCGCGCGTCAGCCACACCTCGGCAATATCGTACCTCACCGACAGCTCGCACGGGTTTTCCGTCAGATACGCGTCAGCGGTGAGAACCAGCTTCTTTTTCTTGGCATAGCCCACCGCCTCCAGCCCCGAAACCATGCTTCGGAGCTTTCGCGCTTTCACCTCGGTGAATACTATAAAATTATCGACTTTGGAAATTATGTCTATCTCGCCGACACGCTTGCGGTAATTCCTTGCAATTACCGTGTGTCCGCGCTTTTCAAGCTCCGCGCAGACAGCGTCCTCGCCGAGCTTTCCCTTTTCCTGTTTTTCGCTCATTTTTCGAGAATCTTCTTTAAAAAGCTCTTGCGGTGCTCGGGGCACAGTCCGTGCTTTTCTATCGCTTCATAATGCGCTTTCGTGCCGTAGCCCTTATGCTTGTCAAAGCCGTATCCGGGGAATTTCTCGGACAATTCGCACATATACCGATCACGCTCGACCTTTGCGAGAATTGACGCCGCCGCTATCGCTTCCGACTTCGCGTCGCCCTTTATCACGTTTTTAAGCTCCCCGTCGGGCGCGATATCGGGCAATACGTCGCCGTCTACCAGCACTATTCCCGAAAAGGGCTTGAGCTGCTCAAAGGCGTTCTTCATCGCCAGCATATCCGCCGAGAGTATGTCGGTCTCGTCGATCTGCTTTGCGGTCACCCTTGCTACGCAATAATCCACCGCTTTTGCGCGTATCTCGTCGTAAAGAGCCTCGCGCTTTTTCGGGGTGAGCTTTTTGCTGTCGTTAAGCCCCTCTATGGGATTTTTCGGGTCGAGGATCACCGCCGCCGCATAAACAGGTCCTGCTACGGGTCCTCTGCCGGCTTCGTCTATTCCGCAGACAGCGCCGTACCTCTCGAAAACGGCTCTGTCGAACTCTCGAAGCGACAATCCCTCAAGAGTCACTCCCTCGAGCTTCAGCTGCGTTTGAGCGCTTTTATGGTGCTTGCTCATATATTCGTTCTCCGTTCACACGGGGGGATCGTCCAAAGTTATCCTGCCGATCTTTCCGCCGCGGAATTCGTCCAATAAAGCCGCCGCGGCGCGTTCCGTATCGGGTTCGCCGCCCGATATCAGCATTCCGCGGGCTTTTGCTATTTCGGTGAGAATTTCTGTCTCTCCGGATATTTTGTACCTTGCCTTCAAAAGCTCGGGATAATCCCTCAAAAGGCGTTCTCCCAAAGCCCTCGCAAGCGCCGCCGTATCGACTACCTCGTCCTTGATCGCGCCCGTGAAGCTGAGCTTTTGCGCGACATCGGCGTCGTCGAATTTCGGCCACAAAATTCCCGGCATATCGAGCAATTCCACGTCCTTATCAATGGACACCCACTGCTTTCCGCGGGTAACGCCCGGACGGTCGCCGACCTTGGTTTTCTTGGAATTCGCCATGCGGTTGATAAACGAGGATTTCCCTACGTTGGGGATCCCCACGACCATCAGCCTCAGCGCTTTTCCTATCATTCCGCGGGATCTTCTGCGCTCGATAAGCTCCGAAAGTAAATTCTTCACCGCCGGCACGAACCTGTTTACGCCCTTGCCGCTTCTGCAATCGCAGACGATAACGCAGATTCCTTTATTTTCATAATACTTACGCCAGGCAGCTGTCGCCTTTTCATCGGCAACGTCGCACTTGTTCATTATCATAATGCGCGGCTTTGACCCTACCAGCTCGTCCATGATGGGATTTCTGCTGCTTTCGGGGATACGCGCGTCTGTGACTTCCACCACGGCGTCCACCATCTTAAGATCGGCTTCGATAAGCCGCCTTGTTTTGGTCATGTGCCCGGGGAACCACTGGATATTTCCGACCTCGCTCATAGCCACTTGAATTCCTTGATCGGAGAATAGCGCACGAACGCTTTTCCCATGATCATTCCCGTATCTATAAAGCCGATGTCGGTGAGGTTGCGGCTGTCGTTGGAAACGTTGCGGTTGTCGCCCATTACGAACACGCAGTTCTCGGGGACAACGTAATCCTTTCCGCTTTCCATCCAGCCTGTGCCGTGAAAATGCGTTAATTGCCTGATATATTCCTCATGGAGAAGCTCGCCGTTTCTGTAAACCTCTCCCTTGGAGAAGTCGATGCAAACGGTGTCTCCCTCTACCGCAATAACGCGCTTTATTATCGGCTCGCCGTACATATTTGTGGCTTTGTTTTTAAGTCTGTCAGCCTGAACCACCACGATGTCGCCATAGCTCGGCTGATAGAAAAGGTTCGTTGTAATGACCTTGTCGTTCTCAACCAATGTATCGTTCATAGAGTCGCCGGAGACTGTGATCGACCTGAAAATAAACAAATTAAGCAGCAGCATCGCCGCTACCGCGTATATTACGCTATTCACCCATTCCAGTGCGTCGGAATAGGGCTTTCTCGGCTCCTCGTCCGACTCGGATCCTTTTACCGCGCTTTCGGCGGGCTGTTCGGTCATTTCCTCGGAAGGAGCAACAGCCGCCTGCTGTTCCTCCGAAAAATCGCCGGACTTGTTTTCAAATTCGTCAATCTCGTTCATCGTACCGCTCTTTTCTTACAGTTATTCCCACAATATCCCGCCGAAGCGGGATACTTTCGGGAATCTCGGATCAAACTCTGGACTTGACCTTCGCAGCCTTGCCCACTCTGTCGCGCAGGTAGTACAGCTTCGCTCTGCGAACCTTACCGTTTCTTACTACCTCCACCTTGTCTACGCTCGGCGAGTGGATCGGGAATACTCTCTCAACTCCGCAGCCGTGCGCTACGCGTCTTACCGTAAAGGTCTCGTTGATGCCGCCGTGCTTCTTTGCGATAACGGTGC
>JAFLUD010000035.1 GCA_022508965.1 Oscillospiraceae bacterium | reverse complement strand
AGGCTATCGCGGAGGCAGAGGCTTACGACGGACCGTCGCTGATCATCGCTTACGCTCCCTGCATCAACCACGGTATCAAGGGCGGTCTGACGATTGCTCAGCAGGTTGAGAAGGAAGCCGTTGAAGCAGGTTACTGGCATCTGTTCCGCTTCAATCCTACGCTCGCAGAGCAGGGCAAGAGCCCGTTCTCGCTCGACAGCAAGGCTCCTACCGGCGACTACAAGGCGTTCATGATGAGAGAGGTTCGTTACAACTCGCTCATGCGCGCTAATCCCGACAGAGCTACCGCGCTGTTCGACAGAGCAGTTGCAAACTCCAAGGCTAAGTATGACCACCTCGTTGAGATGGAAGCAATGTACAAGGCAGAGTTTGAGAAGTAATCCAAATTACTCTTAAATAACACGATCCCCCGGCAGAGATGTCGGGGGATTTTTTTACAGTTTACAGTGTACAGTAAACAGTACACAGTAAGTTGTCAGAGAACGCCGAGGTCTGAAAGCACCTGTCTCATACTGCCGATGTCCCGGGCTTCATCGTCGATCCAGAGATCGTATACAATGCCTTTATAGGTGAAAGCCGCGCAAACAGTGTCGCCGCCGAACGGATAAATTACCGCCTGCGAGCCGTCGTTAAGGGTAAGAAGCTCATAATCCACCTTTTGGTATTTCGATACGCGGTTGTCGCCAACTACCGAAATGATGCCGATGCTGTAATCTACATCGTCCTTGAGCATACACATAACATCAAGTTTGATCTGTGCGCCGTTAGTCTTGTCTGTAAGCGGGAACTCCAGGTTGACCATTTCGGGAACGGTCGTCTCTGTTACCTCCTCGTCGGGAACGTAAAAGTATCCGACCTTGACCGTGGAGCTTTCCTCGATGAAATTGTCGTTTATAAGCGAAGGAATGTTGTGGATTTGGAACACCTCGCTCGGCAGCGTCTCAAGCTCATGCCTGATATACCGGCCGCTGTCTTCAGTGACAGCTGCGCCCATATCGAGGAATTCCCCGCGGGTAAGGAAATTAACGTTCTCCTGCTTCCAATAATTCAGCTCGAACAGCGATTCGCCGTTTACCGAAATATCTTTTGTCGACAAATACTCATTTACCACAGCCGCTCCCATAAGCAGCATCAGCGCCGCCGCGACCGCAACCGCAATAAGCAGCGGGCGTTTTTTGCGTTTCTTGGTATTGGTGACAATGTTGTCGTCGATGTCGCTCATAGCGTCGAGCACGGGATTGATCTCAGTCATAAAAAAGTCCCCTTTCCGTTAAGTATTTTTTGAGATTTTCGCGGAGCCGTGACAGCGCGGTGGATGCGGCGGTCTCGCTCATTTTGCAGGACTTGGCGGCGGATTTGACGGATTCCATATAAAAGTAGCGCAGCGTGAATAACTGCCGCTTGGTTTCGTCAAGCGAGTTCAGCCAATCGGAGAGCGCCGCCGCAAGCTCCGCTTTTTCAGCATGATCCTCCACCGAAAATCCCGCCGGAACGCACTCGTCAAGCTCCGTCAGCAGGTCGGCGTTACGCGCGGCGGCGGTGTTATAGCGCAGCTTGTCGATGGATCTTCGGCGCGCGATCTTGCAGACGTAGGCTTTGAGGTTTTGCGGCCGTTCGGGCGGAATACCGTTCCAGACGGCAAGCAGCGTGTCGTTCGCGCACTCGTCGGCGTCCTCGGGAGAACTCAGTATAGTGCGGCTTATCTTCAGGATCAGGCGGTTGTACTTCGACCGCAGCGCCGCCAGACCGCGCTCGTTTTTGTTATACAACAGCTCTGTGATTTTTTCGTCCTCCACCGTATCACCTCCTGTTAATATAGTCGTAAGTGATATGGAATTTATCACATAAAAAAACCCGGGAATTATAATTCTCGGGTTTATATCAGAATGTTCTTACTCCCTTAGTCGCCGAGCGGATCTCCATAACTCCCGTGTCTGTATAGAACATCTGCGTTCTACCGTAATTCAGACCCGTGTCCTCCGCAATGATCGGGATGCGGTTTTCCATAAGCACTCTTTTTACAGCGGCAACATTTCGTTCTCCGATATTGAACTTGTCGTTTGCAACCAAGAACATCGTCGCGCCGCCCGCGATCTTTGCTTTCATTCTCGCTCTTGACGCGCCCATCATTTCCATCTGCTTTATCATCATAGGAAGAGCCGAATCCGCGAACTTCATCGGGCTTGCCGCGCCGCTGCTTCCGGCAGTGCTGTCCGGCAGCATTATGTGCGATAATCCGGCAACTCCCGCCGTGCTGTCCAGCAGGCATATTCCCACACACGATCCCAGCGCGTATGTAACCAGGGTCTCGGGAACTCTGCAAACCTTAAAATCGCCAATTCCGACCGAAATACCGTTATTATTAATCATCACTAACACCGAGCTTCTTCATTAGAATATCCAGAGACTCAACCGTAGGAACCAAAATAATATTCGACTTGATATCGATATTGTCGATGATGAATCCGTCATCAATAAACAAAACCTTGTCTCCGACCTTAGAGAATTCTATAATTGGAAGATCCATTACCGCGCCCATCATATCAACCGTCATCGACGGCACAGCCATCTTTACCGACAGTCCCGAAAGCGAGGAGATGGCTCCGATATACGAACCTGCCATGATGTTGCCCATCTCTATGATCGCGGAGATGTCCGCCTCATCAAGCTCTGTAAGGTTTATGTGCTGCCTGCCCATGAGAGTGTCCAAAACGATCTTTGTGAAGCTCTCCTCCAGCAGGAACATAATCATTCCCTCAATATCGCCGCTTAAGTCCACCAAAATGCCCGCGATCACCTTTTCGGGACCGCCCATTTCATCGATTACCGACTGGAAATCCATCAGCCGAACTTCGGGGACGTGCATTTCAACGGACTTAGACAGCATCGTTGACATTGATGACGCCGCGTAGCTGGAACCGATATTTCCGATCTCCTTTAAACAATCAATTGCAATGGGAGAAAGCTCTTCATAACTCTTCAGCATACATATTCCCCCTTTTTATTTTATTGAACAATTACCTGAGATTATTCGCGATCCTTGCAAGCTCATCGGAGGTCGTAACCACTCTGGAGCTTATCTGATACGCTCTTTGAGTCTCGATCAGCTTTACCATCTGTGTTGCCAGGTCAACGTTGGAGACCACAAGCGCTCCCTGAACCTTTGCCATATTCTCGTCCGCAACAGCCAAGCCGCTTTTGCCGTTTTCAACATAGCGGTTGGAGCCGAACGCAGCCAGTCCGTAAGGATTCGGGAACACGAACACGCCTACCATATCGCAAAGCTCGCCCCACTCGGGCTGTTTGCCCCACTCGTCAAACGGGACTACAATGCGCTCTTTGTTATAATCGAGAACATACTCGCCGTTTCCGGAAACGAGGTACCAATCGCCTGTCTCCTGATCCTGGGTCATTTCAAAAGCGCCGTCGCGGGTGTAGTTTACGTCGCCCCAGCGATCCTGAACCGCAAAGAAGCCCTCTCCCGGGATCGCGATGTCCATCATGCGGTCGGTAAACTGGAGATGCGCCTCGCTGAACATCAGATCGGTCTTCTGGATATAGGTTCCGTGACCGGTCTGCCAGTCGGGCTGAGGTTCTCTTTCCTTCACATAAATGCAGTCCGCGAAATCGGGACGCAGCGTCTGATAACCTACGGTATTTACGTTCGCGATGTTGTTTCCGTAAACGTTAAGCGCCTTTGCCTGCGCTATCATCGCGGATTTTCCGGTGTGAAAAGATATGTTCATATACGCCCTCCGTTATACTTTCTTGCAAAGCGAATTCGAGCTTTGGTTCATCGTATCGCACAGCTTGAGGATCGTACTCGACGCCTCGTACAGTCTGTTTGCGTTCATCAGCATGGAAAGCTCGTAGTTCCAGTCAATGTTGGAACGTTCGAGCGCTCCCTGAATAATATCGAATCTAAGTCCCTCGGGAACGTTCGTTGCCTGAACGGAGGTGAACATATTCGCTCCAAACTTGGTAACGTTTCCGTCCGGGGGAATAAAGCTGAGCATCAGCCGGTCAACTCTCTGTCCGTCCTGATAGATAACTCCGTCAACGTCTATCACAAAGTCCTTATTGCCGAGATATATCTCGCCGTTTTCTCCGAGAACTCTTCCCGAATTGTTAAGGCAGAGGTACCCTTGGTCGTCAAGCTCCCAGTTTCCGTTGCGGGTGAGCATCACCTCGCCGTTGTAGGCGTTGATATTGAAATAAACGTCGCCCGCGATCGCCACGTCAAACGGGCTTTCGGTATACTCGAAGAAGCTCTGGTCAAGATCGGTATAGGTGGTGTCGATGTATGTATGAGCGAAGGTTCCCGACAGCTTCTGGCGATGCTTAACAAGTATCATCTGCTCGTCAAAGCTCCTGACCACGGCGGTATCGCGCTTGTAACCCGCGGTGCTGGCGTTTGCGAGGTTGTTTCCTATGCAGTCCAGCTTGCGCTGATTAAGGATCATACCGTTACAGGCGTAATAAAAGCCTCGGTTCACTGAGAATCCCCTCCTTTAAAATACGGTTCGAGCTTTGCCTTCAGCATCAGCACCGCCTTTGCATGTATCTGGCAAACGCGGCTCTCTGAAAGCTCCAAAGCCTTTCCGATATCCGAATATTTCATGTTCTTATAATAATAAAGCGTAATGACCCGGCGCTCCTTATCCTTCAGCTCCTCGATGGCGTTTGCGATGACCGTGCGCATTTCGTCGCGCAGCAGCCCCGAATCGCCCGGCGCGTCCAGCGACGGCTCGTCGATGTTGTCCTCGTAGAGAAGCTCCTCGAAAGAGAGCGTTATCGTACAGGAGCACTCCGACATGTGCTTCAACAGCTTTTCCTCGTCCATTTTAAGGTACTCGGCAAGCTCGGCAGTTGAAGGCGGTCTCCCATTTAAATTATACAACATACTGTTCGCTTTGTCAAGCGTTCGCGCAAATTTTCTCACATTTCTGGGGATCCAGTCCTGCTTTCGGATATAATCTATGATCGCCCCGCGAATTTTCAGCGACGCGAACGTCTCAAACTTCGCGCCCCTTGCGGGGTCATAGCCGTCGATAGCGTCCATCAGCGCGAGCACGCCCTCGTTTATCACGTCGTCGACCTCGCCGAACTTTATGTACATATTCCGCATTGACATCGCGCAAGCCCGCACCAGGCTCATATTCTTCAGCACGATCTCGTTTCGGAGCGAAATATCGCCGTTTTGATGATAAACCGCGATCTGCTCGGCAGTGTTATATTCCATAAAACAGCGCACGCTCCTCTCTACTAACGGTAATAAATTCGCGTACAATTACTAGTTGTATTTATCGAAGCGGTGTAACTCTGCGATTATGCCATGTGAATTCCCGGGCAAAATCAGCCTATCCTGCCATTACTCTTGAACCCAGCGTGATGTTTCCGATCGCCTGTATCTGCGCGGAAGCGTCTATCTCGCTGTACGAGAGAACGGTTATGTTGGAAATGAACTGCTCGGTGAGCTTCTTAAAGTAAATTCTCACAACAGGCGAGGTAAGGATTATTACAGTCGGTATAACATCCTTGATCTTATCTATTTCGTTATTTGTCGCCGCGACAATGCTCTGAATGAGATCGGGAGCCATAGCGAGATAGCTGCCCTGCTCGTTCTTCTTGACGGCGGAAACTATCATATCCTCGATCTGGGTGTCAAGCGTGATAACTCTCAGCGAATTCGCCTCGGCAAAGCGGTGGGTAATAGTGCGCTTGAGCGATTGGCGAACGTATTCCGTCGCGATGTCGATATCCTTGAGAACGTTGGTGTGGTCGCCGAGCGTCTCGAGAATGGTCTCCATATCGCGGATCGGGATCCCTTCTTTAAGCAGATTTGCCAATACCTTCTGCAAATATCCGACGGATACGACCTTCGGAATAAGGTCCTCCACCACGATCGGATTGGTTTTCTTGACGTTCTCCACCATGGTGTTTACGTCCTGGCGCGAGAGCATCTCGTGAGCATAGCGCTTCATGATCTCCGACCAGTGGGTTATCATAACGGATACGGGGTCGATAAGCGTATATCCCGCGACGTCCGCCATGATCTTCTTGTCCTCGGATATCCACTTCGCGGGCAGTCCGAACGCCGGCTCCACCGTGTCGATTCCCTCTATCTGCGTGGTAACATCGCCGCTGTCCAGCGCGAGATAATGGTCTACGAGGATCTCTCCGCGGGCGACCTCCTCGCCCTTAATCTTGATGATGTACATATTCGGGTTGATCTCGGGGTTATCGGTCATTCTTACGGAGGGAATTACCATGCCCATATCCATAGCGAACTGTTTTCGGAAGATAACTACGCGGTCGATGAAGTTGCCGCCGCTCTTTTCGTCAACCAGCCGCAATAGACTGTAACCGAATTCCATTTCTATCGGCTCGACGTTCAACAGCTTGAACACGTTGTCGATATCGCGGTAATAGTCGTTGTCGGTTTTGGGCTTTTCAAGCTCCGCCTGCTCAGCCTTTGCACGCTGGGCAAGCTCCAGCTCCGCCATTTTCTTCTTGTTTCTGTCAAGGAGAATAGCTCCCGCGATGAGAGCCGCTCCCAAAAACAGCAGCACCAGCGTCGGGAAGCCGGGGATCACCATCATTACCAGAACTACAAAGCCCGCGATGAGCATTACAAACGGCTGCGCGGTAAACTGCGCCTTGATATCCGCCATGAGGCTGTCCTCGGAAGCGGCGCGGGTAACGATCATACCCGTAGCCACCGAGATCAGCAGCGCGGGGATCTGCGAGCACAGACCGTCGCCGACTGTCGCGAGAGAATAGGTGTTGAGAACGGTGTTGAAATCGCCGCCGCCGCGCACCATTCCGATGATAACGCCGCCGATGAGGTTTACGAGCGTCGTGATGATCGACATGATAGCGTCGCCCTTAACGAACTTCGTAGCACCGTCCATAGAGCCGTAGAAATCCGCTTCACGCTGGATATTCGAGCGGCGCGTTTTTGCCTGTTCTTCGTTTATAAGACCGGAGTTCAGGTCCGCGTCGATAGCCATCTGCTTACCGGGCATCGCGTCGAGCGTAAATCTCGCCGCAACCTCGGATACACGTTCCGAACCCTTGGTGATTACAATAAAGTTTACCAATACAATGATTATGAATATCAGGAATCCGACGATAGCGTCGCCGCCCATTACGAAAGTTCCGAACGCTCGGATGACCTCGCCCGCGTAGCCTCTCGAAAGAATTCCTCTCGTTGTGGAGATGTTCAGAGACAGTCTCAAAACCGTCGATATCAGCAGCACCGTCGGGAATACCGAGAACTCCAGCGCTTCTTTAATGAACATCGTCATGATGAGAATTATCAGCGACAGCGCGATATTCAGCATGATCATAAAGTCCAGCAGCCAAGCAGGAAGCGGAATGATGATGGCGAGAACTATGAAGATAATAAACAATACCATCGAGTTCGACAGTATCTTTCTTATCATGCCCATGTTCTCACTTCCTTTCATTCAAAGTTATTTACGCGTGCAGCGATTTGTTCTTTTCCTTATAGACCACTGTCAAAACCTCCGCGACTGCGTCGTACAGCTCATACGGTATCTCCATGCCAAGATCCACCTGCGCGTACAGCGCCCGTGCCAGCGGCGGATTTTCCATACAATAAACGTCGTTCTTCTCGGCGATCTCAATGATCTTCTTTGCCAGGAAATCCGCGCCCTTTGCGATCACCTGCGGCGCGCGGTTTTTGTCCTGATCGTAACGCAGCGCCACCGCAAAGTGGGTAGGGTTACGGATAATTACGTCGGCAGAGGGAACCTCCTGCATCATTCGGCTTTGCGCCATCTGCTGCTGGCGCTGCTTTATTTTGCTCTTGATCTGCGGGTCTCCTTCCATCTGCTTGTACTCTTCCTTGACCTCGTGCTTGGACATTCTGAGCTTCTTCTCAAACTGCCACCACTGGAACAGAAAGTCTCCCGCGGCAACAAACACGAGCAGTATGCAGATGAGCATTACCATATCGTAAACGGACATTGCCGCATAGGCTACGCCCTGCATAAGCCCCGCGTCCGTCAGCGAAATTATTATCGGCATTCGCTTGGAGATCTCGCTGTATATAAGATACGCGATAACGGCAACCTCGATAAGTCCTTTCAGGATACCGACTATTGCCTGCATAGAAAACAGCTTTTTTATTCCCTCCAGCGGATTTAAGCGCGAGAATTTCGGCTGAAGCGCTTTCATAGTGAACAATCCGCGTGTCTGGGCGACTGTGGGGATAATTCCCAGCAGCATAGCCGCCGCGCAGACTGGACCCACCACCATGACCACCAGAGTTATCATCTGAATGATAAGCGGCATTAAGGTGTCGGCGTTTACGATGTATGTACCGCTCTGTTCGTAGATTCTCGCGAAAAACGAGAGGAGGTTCTTCATCATAAACTCGGCTAAGAGCCTCACGACGAAGAATATTCCGAGCACGGAGGCGGCGGTGACAATCTCCTTAGATTGGAGAACGTTGCCCTCTTTACGCTGGTCGCGTCGTTTTTTCGGAGTGGCTTTCTCGGTTTTTTCTTCACCTGCCATGTTGCACTCACTCCTTTTAGTGGCTCAAAATGCGAATAGCGCGCCATCTGCGGCGTCAACCCGCCTTGGACACTGGTGTCCTCGGCGACCTTTTGGTTAGCCTTCGTCGAGTTTTAGGGCGGTTGCTTGCAAACGTTCGTGCATCTGCCGCACTCTACGCATTTTATTCAAACGCGATATATCTAAAAGTTTAACTTGTTATCTCAATTAAGTTGGGAATAATTCCCCCGAAAAATCCACGGCTGCTTCCCTTGAAAAACGCGAACGCCGTGCTATACGCATTTTCCTTTATACGGGCGCCGTAAAGTTCTCCACCAGACCGTTGAGGTTGTCGAACATGATCCCCAGCATCTTTTCGAGGAACTCCCCGACAACTCCGCAGCTCGCCGCCAGCACTACGAATCCCACCAGCATCTTTATCTGAATGTTCAGCACGAAAACGTGGATCGTAGGAACCGCCTTCATCAGCACTCCCACACAGAACTCCGTCACCAGCGAAGCCACGATAACCGGCATCGCGAGCTTTAATCCCAGCTCCATGACCGACTCGAAATAGTGAACTATAACGTACGGGATATTGATGTTGAAGCTCTGATATCCCATCGGAATACTCTCGTAGGACACCGCGAACAGCTTTATATAACTCTTGTGAGCGCCCACTGCGAAGAAATACAGCATAAACCAATAGCTGTAATACTGCGTAGTAAGACCCGCGTTTCCGAAAGTCGGATCGTAGCTCTTCGCCATCGAAAGACCCAGCTGCATATCCGTGACTTCACCCGCCATAGAAAGCACCTGGAGCATCAGATTTACGAAGAATCCCAAAACCGCTCCCACCAAAAGCTCCTTGCCGAAATCGAACGCCAGCGGCAGCAGCCCCGCGGGCAGCGTGTAATTAAAATCGCCCGCCGCGGTCATTACCAGCGCCAGCACCATCGACGTGCCGGCTCTCACGTTATTGGGAACGCCCCTGCGCGAAAAGATCGGATTAAAGCTGAAAATCCCCGTAGTTCTCGCCAAAACCATTATATAAACGATGAAATTCGTTTGTATTATCGTCCATATCTGAGACACGGTTTATTTCCCCTATGTAATCGGAATAGTCGCCATCTTCTCGAAAACGAAGTTGACGAAATCAATGATCTCGTTTGTCATCCACGGCGCCATAAAAAACAGCACCAGTCCCACGGCAATAGCCTTGGGCGCGAAGGAGATCGTCTGCTCGTGGATCTGCGTCGCGGCTTGCAAAATAGCTATCACAAGTCCCACGATCATCGCCGTCAGCAGCACGGGCAGCGCCAGCTTAAACGCCAGCATTATTGCCTCGCGGAATATTTCCATTACTATGTCTTGTGTCACAGAAAATACCTCCCGCTTTTTGCGCCGCGATCCTCACGGCTCTTCCCAAAATTAAACCCCGAGCGTTGCTACAAATTATAGCTCGCAACGATCGCGCCGATAAGCAGATTCCAACCGTCCGCCAAAACGAACACCAGTATCTTGAACGGCATCGAGATCATCGCCGGAGGCAGCATCATCATACCCATCGACATGAGGGTACTGCCGACTACGATGTCGATTATCAGGAACGGCAGGAATATCATAAATCCCATCTGGAACGCGCGCTTAAGCTCGCCTATCATAAACGACGGGATAATTATTGTCAGAGAAAGCTCGTTTTCCTTGTATTCATCGCTCATTCCGCCCTCGGGAACCTCCGTTTTGGAGAGATCCACGAAAAACTGAAGATCGTCGTTTGTGGTCTGCTTGAGCATAAATCTCTTAAGCGGAACCGAAGCGGCGTCCAAAGCCTCGGCGGTGGTAAGCTCCTCGTTTACATACGGCTGATAAGCGATCTCGTTTATCTCCGCGAACACGGGAGCCATAATGAACAGCGTAAGGAACAGCGCAAGCCCTGTAAGCACCATATTCGGCGGGGTATTCTGCGTCTGCATGGCGCTTCTGAGGAATCCCAGCACAATTACGATCCTCGCAAAGCAGGTCACCATAATCAGCATCGACGGCAGCAGCGCGATAAGCGTCAGCAGAATGATGATCTCCAGCGGCTGAGACGCGTCAACGCCGATTACTTCCTGAAGCACAGACGCTCCGGGAGTGCTTCCCGTGCTCTGTCCCGGGGTATCGAGATAATCTCCGGGATTCAGACCGCTTTCGGAATTGCCGTTGGAATTGCCGTCCGCATTGGAGCCGGCATCGGCATTTGCGTTGGAATTTGTGTTGGAATTATCGTCGGCATTGGCGCCCGACGTCACGGTGGTGGTATTCCCCACGCTCGCCGCGTAGGAATTCATTCCCACCAGAACAAACGTAAACAGTATTGTCAGAAAAAGCGAAACGGCAAACTTAAGCGCCAGCTTCTTGTCCGTTTCCATCAAACGCTTGATCAAGACCTTACCTCCGTTACTTTTTCTTCATCATTTTATCCAGAACCAGCTTAAAGCTCTCGCCGAAGCTCGGGTTTTCTCCCGAACGCGCGGTAAGCTCCTGCTCGGTCTGCTCCAAGTCGCATATTTTCTCGGTGTGATTGGAGGTTACTCCCAAAACCATACACTTCCCGCAAATGCTAACAAGCAGAAGCATTTTATCGGGACCGAGACTTACGCGCTCGAGTATCTTCATATTTTTGCTGTCATACAGGGAGACTCTGGCATTCAGCTTTTTCATCAGCCAGAAGGTCAGAAACACCAGCGCCAATACGCCTATCAGCGCCATTATCAACTGAAAATACTGCAACTGACTCCCTCCCGACATATCCTTGCCGTTTTTGGGGAACGGCTCCCCCGAATTCTTTTGACGCTGCAATGTTTTGAAAAAGCGCCTGCCAAAAACTGCCTGCAAAATACACTAAAAGGCGGGAATTGTTCCCCGCCTGTGTTATATGCAGAAAATCAACCGAGTACTTTCTTCACAGTCTGGAGAATTCTGTCTGCCTTGAAAGGCTTTACTATGAAGTCCAGTGCGCCGAGCTTTATCGCTTCGACAACCATTGCTTCCTGACCCATTGCCGAGCACATAACTACCTTTGCCATCGGGTCGCTTGCCTTGATATCCTTCAGCGCGTCAATACCCGTTTTGTTCGGCATGGTGATATCCATAATCACCAGATCGGGCTTTTCCGTCGCATATACTTCGCAGGCAATCGCTCCGTCTGCCGCCTCAAGGATATTCGTATAACCGTTCTTGGTCAGGGTATCCTTGATAAGCATTCTCATAAATGCCGCGTCATCCACCAGTAAAATCTTCTTGTCCATTATCTTCTCTCCTTGATGAATTTATTAATGGTTTCATTGAATTTTATTCCTTGCCAAGGCTGTCTATTAACTTAGACTTGACAATTTCAGTAATTCTGACTGCGAAGTTATCGTCGATAACCACAACGTCGCCGCGCGCTATCAAGTTGCCGTTTACCACTACGTCAACCGGCGCGCCCGCCTGACGTTCGAGTTCTATGATCGTGCCCTGCGTGAATTCCAGGATATCCTTTACCTTTCGCTTCGCCGAGCCGATCTCTACGCTGACCTCCAGCGGAACGTTCATCAGAAGCTTCAAGTTATCCTTCTGATCAACCGGAATTCCAAAGTCCATCGCGTCAAACTGGTGCAGCTGAGCGTTCTGGATGTTGACAGGCGGCGGGGGCGGAGGCGGATATGCTCCGTATGCCGCGTACTGGTTAGGATAACCGTACATAGCGCCCTGCGGCGGCATCTGATACATCGGCTGCTGAGGCATCTCTCCTGCGGGCATCTGCGGCATCTGAGGCGCGGGCTGAGCCTGCGGCTGTGCCGGTGCGGAAGCCGCTTGCGGAGCAGGCGCTTCTTCCTCTTCGTCGGGTACGGAGAACTTGTCGATCATCTTTCCGGAGAGTGTCTTCGCAAGGTTCAGCGAAAGCACAGACATAAACTCGCTGTTCATTACTCCGTCAACCGTGAGGTTGAAAGTAACCGCAACAACCGTCTCGTCGGGATCCATCTCGCACAGATCGCCGAAGCGCGTGTTTTCAATGATATGCGGCTGAGGAACCGAGATGTCAACCGTCATACCCAGCAGATCCGACAGCGCCGTAGCGGACGCGCCCATCATCTGGTTCATTATCTCGCTTACTGCGCTTATATTCAGCTCGTCGAACTGGAAATCCGGGTCAATGACCAGGGGGTTTCCGAGCAGCTGATTTAAGATAAGCTGGACGTCGTTTTGCTTGAGGACCATCATATTAAGACCTGTAAGACCCTCAACATAAACGATCTTGACGCAGATCGCAGGTTCAAGGTTGTCGTAGTTCAGCTCGCTGACTTTAACTACGTTAACCTGCGGAGTGGTTATCCATACTTTGGCATTGAGCAATTCGGAGACCGCTGTTGCCGCCGAGCCCATACTTATATTAAGTATTTCGCCGACTGCGTCGATCTCATATGAATTGAACTCAATGTTCTCGTCATTAACGTTCGCCATCAGTACCTTTACCTCAATTCTCTGTAAAATTTTCCACCATAATAGCTTTCTTTCCGTTATACGTTCCGAGCTTGCCGTCGCACCACTGCTTGTCGCCAACGACTACGGTGATGTTTTCGGTGATCTTCTTGTCAAGCGGAATAACATCGTTTATCTGGAGAGTCAAAACCTCGTACAGATCGAGATTAATTGTACTCAAAACCGCTGTGATGTCAAGCTCGGTCGTACTGATCCCCGTCATGATGTTATCGCGGCGTTCCTGCTCGCGGTTCGCGTCGGTCTTCCTGCCCGAGCGCGTGTATCTGGGAATAAACTTGCCCATTATCTCATCGAGATTAATGGCGGGAATACATACTGAAACTATGGATTTCTGGTTATTTATTTCAACCTCAAGCGCCACTATAATAACCGTGTCCTCATGACCGATGGTCTGAACGACTCTTGAGTTTGTTTCTATACCTATAAGCCTGGGTTCGAGGTCGATATGGGTCATCCAAGGCTCCTGAAGCAGCATTGAAAACGACTTGAGAATATCCGCCATAATCGTAATCTCGATCTCCGTGAAATCGCGGCTGATATCGGAATACTCTCCCTTTCCGCCGAGAAGACGGTCTATCATCGTATAGGTGATCGCGTTGGACACCTGAATGATGACGTCTGTCTCGCTGATCTCATCGTTCTTGATACCGAGATCCACCATTCCCATTACAACATAGTCGGGAAGCGCGTTGTTAAACTCGTTATAGCGCTGCTCTTCGATGTTTACCAGGGTAACGCGGCTGTAAAGTCTCAGCATACCCGTAAGGTAGGAGGAAAGCAGTCGGGCGTAGTTCTCGAAAATGCTCTCCAGCACTTTGATCTGCTCTTTTGTGAACTTCTTAGGCGCGCGAAAGTCATATTCCTTGACCTTCACCTCTTCCGTCTGCGTTACGATAGGCTCAGCACCCATAGCAACGCTCTTGAGCATTTCATCTATTTGCGCTTGCGTCAGTACGTCAGCCAAACTCTATCCCTCCAAAAGGTTTTTATTCTTCATCTGCCCCGTCATCCCCGGAATCCTCCGCGGGTGCAGCCGCCATAAACTGGCTCGGGTCGACCGCGCTGGGTCCGTAATGACCGACGTTGGTTACCGAATCCTTGTATTTATCCTCGATAAGACCGATTATCTTGTCCGCGGAGCCGTCGGGCAGCGTCGTGTAATCGGGCGGCGTCTGATCCTCCGGATCGAAGTTTTCAAACAGCAGTCCGTAGTCGTGCTCGAGAATATCCTTGATTACATCGGGATCGGTCTTGTCAAGCTCGTTCTTCAAGAGAGTGATCTCAACACGGCGGTTCTGGGCTCTGCCCTCCTCGGTGCTGTTGTCGGCAAGGGGCTTGTTGGGGCCCGCGCCGCCGATATAGTATTTGCTGTCGTCTACCGTATTGTTGTTTGCGAGGTGGAGCTGAACGCTGCACGCTCTGAGGCAGGAAAGCTGGTAATCATTGGTGTTTGAAACCGCCTTGGCGGTGTGACCCTCGATGGTCATTTTAGCGATCATCGGGTCAATAGCGTGGAGCGCGGGGATAATTCCGTTGAGAACCTCTCTGCCCTCCGGTTTTAGAATGTGGCTGTCTCCGTCGAAGAATACGGAGTTATCGAAGCGGAGCGTCAGATGCGCGGCGCCCTGCTCGAGCGCAACGGACTCCGAAAGGCTCATCTCGTCGATATAATCCGCAAGGAAGGTGTAAAGCTCCTCGAAGCTCTGGGGCATATCGCCGTCGCCGCCGTTCTTGTCGATGGTATCGGTGACGCCGCCCGAAGACTGCGCCGAGGGATCCAGCGGAGCAACCTGCTGATTTATGTATTTTCCGCGGGACTTAAACGCCTGGAAAATAAACTGCAGCTTAGTTTCATCGAGGTTAGAGCAAGCGAACAGCAAAACGAAGAACGTCAGCAGCAACGTAACCATGTCGGCGTAAGTATTCAGCCACTCGCCCGTGCTTTCTTCCTGCTTTTTAGGCGGTAATTTTGCCATATTCTCAACCCCTTTCGGATAAAGACACACTCGTACAAACTAATTATAACACAAATGCTTTGAAATTGCAAATACTTTTTTTAAATTTTTTTGCAAGAAATCGATTTTATTATGCAATTTACACAAAATCAACCTCTCACAGCGCCGTTTGATTTACTTTTTATCGGCGGTATGCTTGCTCTTGGGAAGCATGAATTCCAGTTTTTCCTGGATATAACGCGGGTTGGAGCCTCCGGCGATCGCCAGAACGCCCTCCTCGATTATCTGCATACACAAAAGCTCGTCCTCGTGGAGGTTTTTAAGAGCCATTCCGACAGGCGCCATCAATACGTTTGCAAACAGCGAGCCGTAGAACGTTGTGATAAGTGCCTGCGCCATACCGCCCGTCAGTCGTTCGGGGTGGTCGAAGTCCATGGAAGCAAGCATGTTGATAAGTCCGATCAGCGTACCCAACATACCGAATGCCGGGAAGATGCCGACGCCCTTTTCAAAGAACGCTCTGCCCTGCTCGTGACGCTCTACCATGAACATTATCGTGTCGTCCAGCATACCGCGGACCTTTTCGGGGTCGTTGGCATCGACGATCATCATAAGGCTTGACTTCATAAAGGGATCGGAGCACTGGTTCGCGCTCTCTTCAAGCGCCAGAAGTCCTCTTGTACGCGCGACCTGCGCATACTTAACAATTTCCTCTATGTACTCCGTAGGATTGTACTTTTTGGGCATAATCGCCATTTTCAGACGCTTGGGCACTCCCGCGATATACGACATCGGAAACGAAGCCACCAAACATCCGATCGTACCGCCGACGGTGATCGCTAATGACGAGATCTCGACGAAGTTCATAATGTTTGCCGGCTTGATCTCTCCGTTATCGAAGAAGATACCGAATATTACCAGACCGAATGAAAGTACCCAACCTATGATAAGTGAAATATTCAAAACATATCCCTCACTTTTGTTTTCAGTTATTATTTTATGAGAACACTGTTCTCCGGGGATCTTTTATGTCAAAGGCTCTTTTTTCTCGCGCCGTCTCAGACGCGCTTGTCTGTGAAGCCTGGTGTTTTCGTAGATTTTTTGCTGCAGCTCGATCATGCTCTCGCGCACGATATAGCTGTGCCCGTTTTCCAGAACGATAACGGTATCGGGCGTTTCGTTTACAGTTTCAATAAGCTCCTCGTTCAGCATAAAGGTCTTGCCGTCCAGCTTGGTCAAAAAGATCATAATTACCTCTAAAATTCGGCTTGTTGCCGCGGGACGGGATCGCCCCGCGGCAAGCCGAGTTTTTACATTAAATTAAGCCATAGAATTATCTCTTGAGGGAGAGAAGCTCCTCGATCATGGTATCGGATACCGTGATTACACGGGAGTTAGCCTGATAACCTCTCTGGGTGGTAATCATGTTGGTGAACTCATCCGCGAGGTCTACGTTGGACATCTCGAGAGCGCCGGAGATCACCACGCCCGTGCCGCCGGTTCCGGGAACGCCGAGATAAGCGGGGCCGGAAGCTACGGTCGCCTGGAAGTTGGTGCCGCCGACCTTTGCGAGACCGTTCTCGTTATCGAAGGTCGCAAGATCGATACGTCCGAGCGTTATAAAGCCGTGAACAGGGTGCAGACCGATGATGGTGCCGTCCTGCTGGATCTGAATATCGGTAAAGTCCTTCTTGGACTGAACCTCGCCGGTGCGTCCGTCCTCAAGAGCGAAAGTAGACAGGCTCTTTGCAACCTTAGTGAAGAAGGAGTCGTCGCCGTACTTGGGCGCTACCTGCGGGTTTCCGCCGAAGAACGCCTCTCTTATGCCGGGGTTCCATACCTCAGCCTTAGCCGCGGGAGCGGTCACAACGTTTCCGTTGTCATCGAGAACAGCGTGGTTTCCGTCATAGCCGGGGCCGTAATCCAGACCGGAGATATCGTTGAACTTGATCATTCTCTTATCGTTGCCGTTCGCTGCCTCAGCGATAGCCGCGTTGACGTCGGCGATGGTGGAGTTCGCGCAGATGCTTACAGTCAGCGTGTTCTCGTCCCAAACAGCCTTGGTCTTGTCATAGCCCTGAACATACGCGAAAACGATCTTATAGTCGTTGGAGAACGCGCCCGCTTCCATTACGTTAAAGTCAAACAGACCGGAAGCTATGGACTTATCCTTAACGCCCTTAAGCGCCAGGGTGGTAACGTCCTCGCCGGGTGCGCCGTTTGTCGCGCCGGCACCGCCGCCGAACCATTCCGCAAGAACCTCTGCTCTGGTCATATCGGGAACGGTGGGAACTACGAAGGTGTCGATAGACAGGCGCGGAATCTCTACGCCGTCGTTTGCGTCAACGTCCCAGTCCGCGATATAGTTCTTAAGAACCTCCGCGATGTCCTTCTGAGTGGTGCTGTCGGAAATCGTGATAGCCCAGGTTCCCGCGGCTCCGCCTGTTCCGGGAGTATATTCTACGGTAGGAGGAGCATCTCCCGCCGCGTGAGTAATTGTTACGTTGTCAACGTTGGTGTTGTCCGGAACGGAGAACGCCATGTATGCCCACTTGCCGTTCGAGGTCTTGTGGCAGAAGGTCGCCGAAGCGTTGGTGGTGTTGAATTCGAGACCCGAAACGGAGTTATAGCCCGCAACAGCCTGCGGCTCGCTGGGGATAGTCTCAAAGTCGAACGCGATCTCAACATCATCGGGAAGCGTAACGCCGCCCGCTTCGAGCGCCAGGTTGATAGCGTCCTCGAAGTCCTGCTCAGACTCATACTGGGTGTTGGGGTTGAAGTAGATAGTCAGGATGTTGTTCGCAAAGGTAGCAAACGGATAGTTGCTCTCAACAAACGATACCGTCATATCGGTATAGTCGGAAGGAGCGGTTACCGAGATGGTAACGTTTGTGCCCGCGATCTTCTTGGTTGCGGAAGAAACGTGCGCGTTTGTAGCGGGAACAACGATTCTCAGGATCTCGGAGCTTGCGCCCTGGTTGGAGGGATCGCCCATCGTACCGAGAACGTGATAACCGTCCGCGTTTACAACATAACCCGCGTTATCAACGCTGAATGCGCCCGCTCTGGTGTAGAAGATGTTGCCCGCGCCGTCCATTACCTGGAAGAAGCCGTTGCCGTTGATCGCCATGTCCCACTTGTTGTCTGACTGGGTATAGCCCGACTGGGTCATGTTCGCCATGGTGGTGTTCATCTGAACGCCGTAGCCTACCTGACGGGGGTTAACGCCGCCGAGCGTCGAGGTAGCCGCCGAAGGGCTTCTCTTGGTCTGATAATATACGTCCTTGAAGGTAACTACATCGGCCTTGTTACCGATGGTGTTGACGTTAGCGA
>JAFLUD010000034.1 GCA_022508965.1 Oscillospiraceae bacterium | reverse complement strand
GACCTCCGCTTAAGCGGAGAACCTGTCGGAAAAGTCGAAAGACTTTTTCGACAGACTGAGAGCGCTATGCAAAACACATAGCGCTCTTTTTTTAAACTATGTAACCGTTAAAGCCCGCGTCTTTCAGCTTTTCGAGGAACTTCTCCGCATTTTCTCTTACAGTAAAAGCCCCCACCTGAACGCGGTAGAATTTCACGGGCGTATCCGAAGTGTCGGGATCATCGGAACTCTCCAGATACCCGCTCACCTTCCCGCGGAACCAGTCCATGTCCTTTCCGAACTTCGAGAGCCAGTTTTCGGGATCGCCGTGACCGCTGGCGTAACCGCGCACACCAGCTTCCTTATGGGAAATAACGTTCTCGAGTTTTATAGCCGGAAACGCCCTCATAAGCGACGCGCAGTACTGTGCCGCAACGTCAAACGCCTGCTCGAAATAGTTCTCGTCCGTCAATCCGTCCTCCGCCATTTCAAACTGAATGTACGCCGGCGAATAGTTGTAGCTGCCCTTAACGCCGCGTCCGCAGCCCCAGCAGCAGATGTTGTACGGCAGTATCTGAACCGCCCTCACAACGCCGTCCTTGTCCTTTCCGATAACTCCGTGAGGAGTCACGTCGTCGGAATTCGGGCCGCCGAAATAGTTCTTGTAGATATTCTCCCCTGCCATCTCGGGCGCGAACACATACCGCTTAAGGTTGGGATTGTTCGCCGCGGTGGAATGAACGATGATCCCGCTCGGATCGCCCTCGGGCATCGGGCGGCTTTCTTTATAGCAATCGGAGAATGTCGCGATCGCCTTATACACTTCAAACGCCGTGTTATTGCTCACCGCCGTCACCCCCGCCCTTGTTTACAGCGTCGGTAAGCCCCTCGCCGAGTATGTAGCCGACAACGGCCGCGCCGCTCAAAATAGCTCCGCTGATCTTATCGGCAGTCTCCTGCGAGCCGTTTGTGAGAACGATCATTCCCGAAACAAACCCCGCCACGGCGATCCAGAACTTCCTGCTGGTCAGCTTGCGTTTCCAATCGATCTTCATATAAAAATCACCTCAAATTATGATAATAGTTGAGAATAAACAGCAGTAAAACTAGCCTTAAGCAATTCGTCTCAAATGTGATACATTGCAAAGGCAGACGCTCGATACGAACGTTGCTGTCGTATCTCACGCCCCTTGATCAGCCCTGCCGCTCTATTCTATGAGTGATCTGGGCAATTTGCTCCTCGATCACGGGAATTCTTCGCGCAAAGTTATTATGCTCGTTGACGCGTTTTTCCAGTTGTTCGAGACGGTACGCCGTGAGCTTGGAGCTTACGACGATACCCCCCAGACTTCCGAAAAGCGTACCCGCAAGCGAGATCAAAGCCACCAGAACAGTGCTGTCCACCATAAAATCACCTCCTTTATCTAATTCTACAATAAGCAGAACTGCAAAAAACTGCAAAAAAAAATTTTCTAAAGGGGTTGACAAAATAATATTAGTGTGATATACTGTATATACAACGATATATGCAGTATATTACGGGAGAGAACTATGAAGATAGTAATAAAGAATAAATCCGAGCTGCCGATCTACGAGCAGATCGAACAGCAGATGAAAGCGCAGATACTCGACGGCACCATAGCCGAAGAAGAACAGCTGCCGTCGATCCGCCAGCTTGCGCGGGATCTGAAGATCAGCGTAATAACCACCACCAGGGCGTACAACGATCTGGCGGACGAGGGCTTTATAATCTCGGTTGCGGGAAAGGGATACTTTACAGCACCCCGAAACAACGAGCTATTGCGCGAGCGAATGCTCTTTGAAATGGAAGACGGGCTTGAAAAAGCGGTCACAAACGGCAGAAACGCAGGCTTAAGCGACGAGGATATTATCGCGGCGCTGAAGAAATTTATGGAGGGTTAATTATGGAAAACATACTCGAGATAAGCGGACTTAACAAGGCGTATGAAGACTTTGCGCTGAAAGACGTGAGCTTTTCGCTGCCGAAAGGCTTTATAATGGGATTTGTCGGGCAAAACGGCTCCGGCAAGACCACCACGATCCGTTCTATTCTGAATATGGCGGGCTTCGACAGCGGCAAGATCACGGTGTTCGGGCTGGACAGCGTGACCGATACTATCGCGATCAAAGAGCGCCTTGGGGTTGTGTTCGACAGCCTCTACCTCGCCGAGCATCTGAACATAAAGCAGATCGAGCAGCAGCTAAAGCCGTTCTACAAGGATTGGGACAGCAGCGAATTTTCCCGCCGCATAAAAGAATTCGGCCTTCCCGATAACAGAAAGGTCGGCGATTTCTCAAAGGGAATGAAAATGAAGCTTATGATAGCCGTGGCGCTGTCTCACAAGGCGGAGCTCATCATTCTCGACGAGCCGACCAGCGGACTCGATCCCGTAGCCCGCGACGAGCTGCTGGATATTCTCACGGAGTATATCGAGAACGAAAACCGCGGCGTTCTGTTCTCAACGCACATAACCGCCGACGTAGAGCGCATCGCGGATTATGTAACGATACTCCATAACGGCAAGGTCTGGTACACAGGCACCAAAGACGAGCTTGCCGAATCCTACGCGGTAATAAAAGGCTCGGAGAGTGACATTCCCGAAAAGCTCAAAGAAAAGCTCATCGGCTTTCACGCCTACCGCAACGGCTTTGACGCGCTGATAAAGACCGACGACCTCGCGGGCATCCCCGAAACGCTCGAATACGAAAAAGCAAGCATAGACGAGATATTGGTCTACATCGCAAAGGAGGACAAGAATGAAAGAAGTTCTTAAAGTGATGAAATTCGACTTTCTCACCGCAAAGCCGCTTGCGTTAAGAGCATATATCCTGCTCTGCGCGGTTTGCTGCGCGCTCAGCCTGTTTTTCTCGCCGATAATCAGCTCGTACATTTTCTTCGCGGCGATGATATTTGTGATCCCGCTGCAAAGCGTCGCAGATAAGTGCGGCTTCAACAAGCTCTACGGAATACTCCCCGTAAATCGCAAGAACATCACGCGCGCCCGATTTCTCTACATTTTCCTCGTGCATTTTATCGCCGAGCTTCTTGCAGGCACCGTTGCCATATTCTCGTACTTTTTCAAGCTGTACAGAATACTGCCCAATCAAGAGGGCACAGCAGTGCAGTTTATCAAAAACAGCTTCTATGATACAAAGCTCGTATTTTTTGTGGCAATGGCCTTCTTCGCGTTTTTCGGCCTGATGTTTTCTTATATGGAAATGATGGGACAGATCTTTGGCAGAGAAAACGAAATGAAGATAATCGTGATCACGCTCGGCGCTTTAGGCGCATTGATAATATTGATATCCCAGCTCTTCAATCGCGGAATTATCCCCGCGATAAACCTCCCCCGCATTCCCGAATCCCTCGGAGGAAGAGCGCTGGTTGCTCTGGCAGTCAATGTAATAATGCTGGGAATATGTATGTTGTTCGGCGAGATAACCGCCGGCAGGCTCGCAAAGCGCGAGCTGTAAGGAGGAGCAATGAATAAGACATTAGAACTCATAAAAGCGGATATTATCAACATGAACGGCGGCAAAAACAGCATGAGAACGATGTTTGTGATTTTGTTTGTTATCTGGGGAGTGGCAGGCTTTGCATTTTCACCGATCTACGGCTTGATAGTCCCGCTGCTTATGGGAGTGTTTTTCGTGCCGATGATGTTTCAAAACGAGCTTAAATACCACAGCGAAAAGCTGCACAGTATTCTTCCCATAAACCGCCGCGACCTTGTAACAGCAAGATTTTTATTTGTAACGGTGCTTTTCACCGCGATGTTTATAGCATTCTATCTGCTGATGCTGCTGTCGCTGAAGATAAAGCTGAATTATATCATATTCGGTGATGACGCGGAAATGTTCGATACTATGGGGCTGTTAGTTTCCCTTTCTCAGGGAATGTTCACCGAGGTCGGACTTTTAAACCTCATGTACTTTACGGTTTATATGTGCGGAATGATAGGCGTCGCAGGTTTGCTCAGAAAGCACTTCAAAGACAAAGAATCCTTCAGCGGAACGCTCACCTTCGGCGGCAAAAAAGAAGTACGCCGACAGGAAATGATCGCGGTATTTATAGTCCTCGGCATAATGCTCATAGCGGTGCTTGCCATAGCGGACGTTCTCCCGATAATCCCGATGTTGCTGCCGATCTTAGCTGCGGCACTCCAGCTCGCGCAGGCGGCAAACGGCGTTATGCTAAGCGCCGTAGCGGTAGCGATCGCAATATTCACCGTGATATACCAGTATGTCTGCACGGTAGTGGAATACGACGAAAAGGAGCTGTAAAATGAGAAAGCTATTCAAAAAAATAACGGCTGCCCTCTTCGCCGGAATAACGCTTTTCGCCGCGGCAGCTCCCGCGATGGCTGAGGAATACGGCGCGGAAATTTCGGAGATCCTCCCCTCGGGAATGACCGTAGATAAATTCCAAAGCGAGCTTCAGGCTATCAAACGCGAGCTTACTCAAGACGACGCCGGATACGCGTCCGCGGCAATAGGCGTGTTCAAAGGCGGCGAAGTCCTCTATACGGAATATTTCGGCGAGATAGATATAAAGCAGCATATTCCCTCCGACGAAAACTCCGTCTACGACTGGGGAAGCATTACAAAAACGCTTATCTGGGTAAGCGCCATGCAGCTCTGGGAACAGGGCAGGCTCGACCTTGACCGCGACGTCAGAGAATACCTCCCCGACGGCTTTTTCCGGCACCTGTCATACGACGACCCTATCACCATGTTGAATCTGATGAACCACAACGCGGGCTGGCAGGAAACCACCCTCCCCATGTGGGCAACCGACGAAAACGCGGTGATCCCGCTCGGCGAGGCGCTTCAGGCTATCGAGCCGGCGCAGATCCACCGCCCCGGAGAGGTAGCGGCATATTCAAACTACGGCGCGGCACTGGCGGGATATATTATCGAACGCATCACGGGACAGGATTTCTGCGATTACGTTCACGAGAATATTTTCGAGCCGCTCGGCATGGAGCACACCGCTTTAAATCCCACCCACAGCGATAACGCGTGGGCATACGAACGCCGCCCCAAGACCAAAAGCTATCAGATAAGCCTTGGAAACGCCGTCGACCTCGGAAGCAAGCTCGATTACGTTCTCATATACCCCGCGGGCGCGGCAGTCGGAACGCTCTCGGATCTTATGATCTATGCGCAGGCGCTTGTAAACGACGACGCTCCGCTGTTCCAAAACAAAGAAACACAGGCGTTTATGTTTACGGGAACCGATTTTTACGGGGAATCCGACGTTCCTATCTGCGCTCACGGCTTCTGGTATGCGGAATACGGCGTACGCATCTGCGGACACAACGGCGCGACCACAGCGGGTCAGGCGAATATGGCGTTCGACCTCGATTCCAAAACGGGACTTGTCATAATGGTAAACGAGCCGAACGGAAACCGCTTTCTGAATGAGACCCCCTACCTCGTGTTCGGAGATCTCAGCTCCGAGAAGTATTCTTCGGGAACAGCTCAAAAATCGGCGCTTGGCGGCTATTATCTTACAGCGCGCTCGACATACCGAGGACTGTTGAAGTTCATCACCTATATCACGGCAATGCCCGGGAATAACTTCGGAAGCGTAGAAGACATAGGCAGCGACGTATATGTTATAGACTACGCGGGAACCAAAACGCTCGCCGGAAGCAAGACCTACCCCGACGGCAGCAGCGGACTCCAGCTCACCTCCTCGGATATGATAAGAGACGACTTTTATCTCGTGAAGCTGTGCCTGTTCGCGCTGTATCTGCTTACCGCGACAGCGGCGGTGTATCTGCTTCTTATCGCAGGCAAGCTGAAAAAGCACAAGAGACAGGAGATGTATAAAACCGTCTCGGTAATGACCGCAGGGCAGATCGCAAGGATCGTCTCGGTCGCCGCGCTGATCTCGGCATTCGTGATCTTCCAGACCTCCGCGGGCGGGATCCCCCTCGCGGCAGCGGCGGTAATCGGCGTTCTGCAAATGCTCTGCATAGCCGTCTGCGCCGTATCCGCGGTAAGCTCGGTCTATTTCATCGCGAAAAGCAAAAAGCTCACCGTCCGTTACATTTTGAATATGATAGGCTGCATAATCCCGATCATCTCGATCGTCTATTTTGAAATGTACAGATTCTGGGGAATATAAGCGCAAAAATAACCCCGCTTCCATCAAGGAGGCGGGGTTTTTTATACAGACTGTAGAGAAAGCCCCAGACGCTGACAACGCAGATGGGGCTTTATATACAGTCTGCTTTTAACAGCATTGCAAAATCAGCCATACATTTTCAAAATTCCGCGCTTCCAAGTCCTGCCTGCGAATGTAGAAATAAAGCCGCCCGCAGTCGCCGAACATAAGCTCGAAGC
This sequence comes from Oscillospiraceae bacterium, assembly GCA_022508965.1. Classification (GTDB taxonomy): domain Bacteria; phylum Bacillota; class Clostridia; order Oscillospirales; family Ruminococcaceae; genus CAG-115. The sequence goes on along the minus strand of JAFLUD010000034.1, from coordinate 12,429 downwards.
CCTCACACCGCACCGTATCCAGCTGAAACAGCAGTATCCAGTCCTTGCACTGCTCCGCCTCCTGGCGGTCTTGCGGAGTGACCTCGTCCCAGCCGCTGCCGATATAATAACCGCGCGACACCAGCTCGCATTCGCGCGTCATATTGCCCTGTATGATGTTCGCGTGACCCAGCAGCTTCGAGCACTCGCCCGGCTCCTCAATGCCGAGACTTTTCTCCGCCGCCTCGAACTCCTCCCACTCCTCAACGAGCTTTCCCCTTTGCAGAAGAAAATCCTCATAACACGGATAAGAAGCCTCCGAGCGCGCTTTTACCGCGATCTCCGGGAACCGAAGATCCTTATCCAGATCATCTGGGAATTCTCGCGGACTAAGCGCCCCCGTATCCTCGAAATAGTAGACCTTAGCGCAGCCCTTGTCCTTAGGATCAAAGCCCCAGCGCATGGTCTCAAGCTCGTAAAAGAACGACAGCAGCCCCGTCTTCGGAAGCAGGTTTTCGGTATCGAACGGCGCGATCTCCGCAAGATCAAGCTGCGCCAAAAACGCCAGCGGGCGCGTCTTCACTTCTTCGTCGAGATAGTCCGCCCCCGTATAGCTTTCCCATTTAAAGTCCTCGGGAACGTCGGGCTTTCCGCCGAAGCGCGACGCGCCGACTCTGGAAGAAGGCTTCCCCGAAAACTCCAGCCGCACGGAATTCCTGCACGCTTTTTTCAGTTCCTTTTTTATCTCGATAGCCATAACATCACCTCTTGCGCGTTTTATGAGGAATCATTCCCCCGTCCAATCAGAAGTCCCGTTAAGCTCCCGCAGCGCCGCGCGTTTTTGTTTGATCCTTTTCCAAAGGAGATACGCCGCTGCCGCCGCGCAAAGCACAACTATCGCAAGAACGACCGTGCCGACGCTTGAAGCGCTGTAATCCCTCGGCGCCTCTGGATATGTATATCCCTCCACGGGAACGTGAGTCACACCGAAATTCCTGTCGCCCTTGAGAAAATATCTGTAATATATTTTGTTGTCGCCGCTTACGCTGCGGTCGTCCCAGGTAACGTCGACGTTGTACCACACGCCGTTCAGCTTCACCATATTCCACGCGTGATTAACCGTGTCCGCGCCCTCGGTGCTTCCGATCACCATAATGCAGTCGATCCCCAGCGACTGCGCGAGGTACTTAAACGCCTTCGCGTAACCGCCGCAGTCGGCTCTGCCTCTGACAATAGGACCGTCCGCGTACATAGGCTCGTAGTTGGAATCCGAATGTGCCAGATAGTCGGTGTTGTTTACCAGCCAGTCGTGAATGAATTTCAGCTTAGCGTAATCCGAGCGCTTCTTTTTCGCTTGTGCGAGAACCTCCGCCGCCGCTTTGTCAAAACGCTCCTGCGCCCCGACGTACTCGGAAGAACGCGCGTCATAGTTGATAACAAGATTCGCCGCCAATCCCGACGCCTGATAATAGGTCATGGTATACCAGTCATAGTTTTCCGAGCCGTAGGGATAAACGTCCGGCTCCAGCTCGTTCGCAATAGCTCTCTGCACCCTGGTCATGGAGTCGGCGTCCAGCATGAGGTTGCTGATATCTATTTTGAAATCTCCGCGCTGCATTGCCCAATCCAGCTTATCGTAAGCCAGCTTCTCGTTATCCGAGAGCTGATCGTAGTAGAATCTTTCCGCGCTCCCCGTCTTAGAAGCAGCGTCGGCAATGCTCGGCGATGACGTTCCGAGCGCCGCGAAAACCGTTCCCACAGCCAGAACCGCCGCCGCGAATATCTTAAAAAGCCGATTTCTCATCGAATCCTCCCATTGGTTATACAGTAACAATAGTGTTAATTAAATTATAGCACACAACTCCCCAAAAGTCAACGGCGCATTCAGTTCAAAAACAAAGGCTGCCGAATAAATCGGCAGCCTGATTTCATTTTTACTTCGACAGATCAATATTTCTAACCGTATCTCTCACCTTAAGAACGAACGTCGGCGAAACGGAAAGCTCGTCGATGCCCATTCTGAGGAAGGTCTCGGTAAGCGAGGTATCCGCGGCAAGCTCGCCGCATATTCCGATCCACTTTCCGTGCTTGTGGGCGTTGTCTGCGCTCATTCTGATAAGCTCCAGAACCGCCTCGTGGTGGGTGTCCACAAACTGCTCTATATCGGGATTCTGCCTGTCGCAGGCGAGGGTATACTGCGTAAGATCGTTTGTACCTACGCTGAAGAAATCCACCATCTGCGCCAGCTTGTCGCTGATGATCGCGGCAGCTGGAGTCTCGATCATGATCCCAAGCTCCACGTTTTCGGAGAACTCCACCCCCTGTTCCTTAAGCTCCGCCTTCACCTCGTTACAGATGTCGAGGATCTTTGTAAGCTCCGAAACGCTGGTGATCATAGGGAACATGATCCCCAGATTCCCGTAGAACGACGCTCTGTAAAGCGCGCGAAGCTGCGTCTTGAATATCTCGGGACGTGTAAGGCAGATCCTAATCGCACGGTAACCCAGCGCGGGATTTTCCTCTTTTTTGAGATTGAAATAATCCACCTGCTTATCCGCGCCGATGTCGAGTGTGCGGATAATGACCTTCTTCCCCGCCATGCTTTCGAGAACCTTTTTGTAAGCCGCAAACTGCTCCTCCTCGGTAGGATAATCCGAGCTTTCGAGATAGAGGAACTCGCTTCTGAAAAGCCCTATGCCGCCCGCGTCGTTAAGCAGAACCGCGCCGATGTTATCAACGCTTCCGATGTTCGCGTAAATGTTGATCTTCCTGCCGTCGAGCGTAACGTTCTCCTTGCCCTTAAGCTGCTGCAAAAGGCTCTTTTTGGCTTCGTCCTCGGCCTGCTTTTTGGAGAGCCGCGCGCGCGTTTCCTCGTCGGGGTCAACAAAGATCTCCCCCGTAAATCCGTCCACGATAGCCTCGTCGCCGTCTTTTATCTTAGCGAGGAATTCGTCGCCTACTCCGATAACAGCGGGAATATTCATGTTTCTCGCGAGAATAGCTGTGTGAGAATTGGACGAGCCGTGCGCGGTAACAAACGCCAGAACCGTCTCCTTGTCGAGCGAGACCGTCTCGCTGGGAGCCAGATCATACGCGCAGATGATGACCTTTTCACCCGAAGAGCCGGTCTTTGCGCCCTCGCCGGAAAGATTGTCGATAATTCTGTTCGAGATATCGCGGACGTCCGCGGCACGCGCCTTCATGTAAGCGTCGTCCATGTTTGAGAACATCTCCGCGAAGTTATCCGCGGTCACCGCAACGGCGTATTCCGCGTTTACGCTCTGACTTTCGATAATATTGTTTATGGAATCGTTGTAATCGTCGTCGTCAAGCATCATCTGATGAATTTCAAAGATCGCGGCATTAGCCTCGCCGACTTCCTTAAGCGCCTTTTCATATATCTCGCCGAGCTGTTCTATCGAGGCAGCCTTAGCCTCCTCAAAGCGGCGTTTTTCGGCGTCGATATCGTCAATGTGAACGCGCTTGACATCGGCGTCTCTTTTCTTGAAAACGGAGATCTTTCCGATAGCAACGGCTCCGTAAACGCTCTTGCCAATGAACTTTTCCATACTGCACCCCCGTTTTTTATTGATGTAATTTAAGAACTTATGCAAGACCGGGGAGAGGCCCTCAGATGCTAGGAACCGGTACTGCGGCTAGGCTTGGGTGCCTGCCGCAGTGCCGGTGACAACGCAGATGAGGGCTTATCGCCGGTCTTTATTCGCCAAAGCCGGATTCAAACATCGCTGCGATCTCATCGAGAACAGCCTGCTCGTCGGCGCCGTCGCAAACGATCTCAACCTCGTTGCCGCACTTGATGCAAGCGGACATTATCTGCATGGGAGCCTTAGCCTTAACGGACTTGCCGTTCGCGTTGAGGATAACCTCACAGTCGGGGTGAGCCTTAACAGCCTTCGCAAGCTCTCCCGCGGGACGCATGTGCATACCCTGCTCGTTTACTACCGTTACCTTTTTTGATACCATAATAGATCACTCCTTAATAATTAATTTTAGAATTCATAATTACTTAGCTGCCGCCTTTTTCTTCTTTTTAAGAATAGCCAGCAAAAGCATACCGACAACCGAGCCTGCCGCCAGGGATACCAGATACATCGGCCAGTTGCCGACAACCGCGAATACGAACACGCCGCCGTGAGGCGCCATAAGCGTGCAGCCCGAAGCCATCGAAATACCGCCCGCGACTGCCGCGCCGATAGCGCAGGAGGGGATAACTCTCAGCGGATCAGCCGCCGCATAAGGAATAGCACCCTCGGTTACGAAGCTAAGTCCCATGATATAGTTTACCAGACCGCTCTTGCGCTCGTCCTCGGTCCATCTGCTCTTGAAGAAGGTAGTCGAAAGCGCGATAGCGATCGGAGGCACCATACCGCCAATCATAACAGCCGCCATGATATCGTAGTTGCCCGAAGCGATAGCCGCCGTGCCGAATACATACGCCGCCTTGTTGAACGGGCCGCCCATATCTATCGACATCATAGCTCCCAGAATGCAGCCGAGAACGATCTTGCTGCTGCTTCCCATAGAAGTCAGGAAGTTGGAAAGACCGGTGTTTATCATTCCCATAAACGGATTTACCGCGCACATGATAACCGCGATCATTCCAAGCCCGATAAGCGGATAGATAAGAACGGGCTTTATGCCGTTGAGAGCTCTGGGCATCTTGTCGCAGAGCTTTTCAAGACCGAGCATGAGATAGCCGCCCACAAAGCCCGCCAGCAGCGCTCCGAGGAAGCCCGAGGGAACGTCTCCCCCAACGCTCGCAAAGGTCGAGCCGGTGGTCGCGAGAAAGCCGCCCACAAGTCCCACCAAAAATCCGGGACGGTCGGCGATGCTCTTGCCGATATAGCCCGCCAGCACGGGAACCATAAAGTTGAACGCAAAGCCGCCTATTGTCTTGAAGAACGCCGCCGCCGCTGTTGCGGAACCGAAATTGCCGTCCTGCGGCACACCCGCGATAGTGTCTATGAGGAACGCCACCGCGATGAAAATTCCGCCCGCCACGGTAAACGGAAGCATATTCGAAACGCCGTTCATCAGATGCTTATACAGCTTTCTGCCGAAGCTCTCCTTGCCGCCGGAAGCCTCCTCCGCCTTAGCGCCCGTGTGGTGATAAACGGGAGCGTCGCCCGATTCGATACGGTTGATAAGCTCCTCTGGAATTTTAATACCGTCGGAAACCTTTGTGGTAATTACCTTCTTGCCGTCAAAGCGCGACATCTCGACGCTCTTGTCCGCCGCAACGATGATACCGTCGCAGGCGGCTATTTCATCTTTGGTGAGAACGTTCTTAGTGCCGCCCGAGCCGTTCGTCTCTACTTTTATTGTGATGCCCAGCTTCTTGCCCGCCTTTTCGAGAGCCTCAGCCGCCATATAAGTGTGAGCAATTCCCGTAGGGCAAGCGGTAACCGCCAGCACCTTTATCTTCCCGTCGGAGGCCTCCGCGGCGGGCTTTTCCTCGGGCTTATCGGGATACTTTTCCGATTCCATATCGTCGATGACCTTGAGGAATTCCTCCTTGTCCTTAGCCGCAAGCAGCTTCGCACGGAAATCCTCGTCCATAAGAATAGTCATAAGTCTGGACAGCACGTCGAGATGAACGTCGCCGCCGTCAACGGGCGCCGCGATCATAAACAGAATGTTCGACGGCTCGTCGTCGAGAGCCTCATAGTCAACGCCGTCCGGCACCGTCATAGCCGCGAGAGACGGAGCCTTAACGCCCGCGTTTTTCGCATGGGGAATAGCGATCCCCTCTCCGACAGCAGTCGAGCCGTGTTCCTCGCGGGCGAGAATACCTTTTTTGTATTCTTCTTTGTCGGAAATATTTCCGCCCTTGACCTGCAGGTCCACCAGCATATCGATTGCCTCGGCTTTGTTTTTCGGAGAGCCGTTCAGCTGAATACTCTCCTTGCTCAGTAAGTCAACAATACGCATAAAAGAAACCTCCTTGTATAATTGCTTAAAGCTGTTCTAACAGCTTAAAAATTTCGTCTTTTTCGGCAAGCCCGTAAGAGAACGCCGTAGCTCCTCCCGCGGCGGTGCCGAGCTTCAGCGCGTATTCGTAGTCGCCTTTTGCCGAACCCGCGATAAATCCCGCGACCATCGAATCCCCCGCGCCCACGGAATTCTTCACCGTACCCTTGCACACTCCGCAGATGTGGGTCTTGCCGTTCTCGTCGAGCAGCAGCGCGCCGTCTCCCGCCATCGAGACCAGCACATTCCGCGCGCCCATTTCCTTGAGCTTTGCGGCGTATTCCGCGATCTCGTCGGTGGTTTTCAGCGTCACCCCGAACATCTCGCCCAGCTCGTGGTTGTTGGGCTTTATCAAAAACGGCTTGTATTTGAGAACATTCATCAGCAGGTCTTTTGTCGCGTCAACGACCGTTCTGATGTTCCTGCCCTCCAGCCGCTCCAGGATTATCCGATAGATGTCAGACGGCATACTGTTGGGAATACTCCCCGCCAGCACCAGCGTATCCCCGTCGGAAAGCGCGTCCAGCTTTTTGAACAATTCGTTCAATGACTTGTCGTCAATATCGGGGCCTTTTCCGTTAAGCTCCGTTTCATCGTTCGCCTTGATCTTGACGTTTATCCGCGAGAACCCGTTTTCCAGATGAACAAAATCCGTTTCAACGCCCTTATCGCGGATGCCGTTTTCGATAGCCGCGCCCGTAAATCCCGCCACGAAGCCCAGCGCCTTAGACTTAACGCCAAGCTCGCTCAAAACCAGCGAAACGTTGATCCCCTTGCCGCCGAAATAGATCTTCTCGTCGCGAGCTCTGTTCACTCCCCCGACCGCCATCTCGTCGGTATACACAACATAATCTATTGCGGGGTTGAACGTCACAGTATAAACCATCACATAACCTCCTTTACCGACGCTTCCGAAAGGTATTTTTTGTCGGGAACCTTATCGGTGATTATTTTTCCGTGGTTGAGAACGGCAAAGGTCACCGCGGTTATCTTGCCGAACTTCGAGTGATCTCCGAGAATAAACACCTCGCGGCTTTGAGAGATCGCAGTACGCTTAACGTCCGCCTCGTTTTTGTCGGGAGTGGAGAAGCCGTTTTTCAGGGAGATCCCGTTCACGCCCATAAAGCACTTGGTGAAATTGTAATTCATAAGCGTCGAGACCGCCTCCGAGCCGACGACCGCCTCGGTAGCCGCCTTGATCTCCCCCGCGATAATGATGACCTTAAAGCCCCGCTGCGCCAGCTTCTTGGCGTTTATGAAAGCATTGGTGACGAATGTGACGGATTTTGAAGGAATAAAGTCGATCATCTTAGCGGGAGTAGTCCCCGCGTCGATGAACACGAAGTCGCCGTCCTCGATGAGAGACGCCGCATAACGCGCGATAGCCTCCTTTTCCGCCGCGAATAGGTTGGACTTCTCCTCAACGTCCGGCTCGAGAGCGAAGAAGCTGTCGTCCGCAGAAGCCGCGATCGCGCCGCCGCGGACCTTCACAATAGCGCCCTTTTCGTCCAGCAGCACCAGGTCGCGCCTTACTGTGGATTCCGACGCGCCAAGCAGCCTGCAAAGCTCCGAAAGCTCTACATTTCTGTGCTTATTGACCGTATCAACAATAATGGAATGTCTTTCTTCCGTAAGCAAATTCAACACCGCCTTTGATTGGTTTTGAAACATTTTGCCTTGTTTGATTATATTATATAATATGGATTCCAAAAAATCAATAGGTTTCAATCAAAAACTTTCAAAATGTCTCGTTTTTGTAGACTTGAACATTTTCCCGCTCAATATTGTGTGCACTTTCAACAAAAACCACTTTATCAAATTGACAATGTAGAATTGATAATGGACAATTATGAAGTTCCACTTCGCGGAACGATTTTTAATTAAATTCGTACAGCGAAACCATTATAATAATATACACATTATATATACGCGAAAAAACCTCCCCGAATACGGAGAGGTTCAGTTATATCATTGACATTCATCATGCAAAATCCGAGAAATTCCTCAAAGCTATCCTATATCTCTCGGAATCTGTCATACACCCCGCCGATACCGAGATGTAAGTTCTGCCGTTCTTTTCAAACGCCGCGATAAGGCAGTTTCCCGCGCGCGTGGTGGTTCCGGTTTTCAAGCCCGCCGCGTATTCGGAATAAAACCTGCCGTCCGGACAGAGCAGCTTGTTCGAGTTCGTCCAGGTGATGTTCTCTCCCGATTCAAACACGACGTATTTCTGATAGATGGAAGCGATCTCGCGTATCTCTGGAACCGACCACGCATACTCCGCCAGCTTCAGCAGGTCGGAAACGGTCGTATATTGCCCCTCGTCGTCGCTGCCGTCAGGAGTGGTGAAACGGCTGTTACTCATCCCGATCTCCTCCGCCAGCCCGTTCATCAGCCCGCAGAAATATTCCGCCGCCTCCTTATCCGTCATGGGAACATCGGCAGCCACATATCTCGCCGTCGACACCGCGACGGTATACGCCGCGTCGTTCCCCGAAGCCATCAGCATACCCGTGATAAGGTCGTAAAGCGTGAGCTTGTGCCCCGGCAATATCAGACAAAGGCTGGACTTTTTCGGCACAAGCTCCTGCTCGGAGCCTACCGTAAACACCTCGTCCGCGCTTATGTAACGCAGCGCCGTTGACGCCGCAAGCAGCTTTGTAAGACTCGCGGGAGCGATGCGCTCGTCGGCGTTCTGGCTGTACAGAAGCTCGCCGCTGTCAATGCAGTAAAACGCAGTTTTCTCGCTTGCCGAAGCGCTTACCCGCCCGCCGATGACCGCCCCCAAAGCAACCGCAACGGATAAGATCGCAATGAACAATATTCTCTTTTTCATAGAATTTCCCCCATAAAAAACTTGGGAACCTATAAAAACCGGTTTGAAAAGGAAAAATCGGCAGGCTGTGTCGGCTGCACGAACGATTGCAAGCAATCGCCCTGAAAGCCGACGACGCAAGGCTTTATGCCTTGCTAGGAGGTTTGACGCAGCAGACGGCGCAGTATGACGATTTTTGCTCAAACAAGGTTTTTAGAGGTGACCTAATGTATCTGATACTTTGATTGTACCAAATACAAGATCAAAATTTATTCGTTTTCTATGCGGAAAATCTTACGATTTTCTTACGAAATCGGCAAAACAACCTCAAACTCGATCTTTTCCCGCTCGGACTTCGCGGAAATTTGTCCCCCGTGAAGCTCGATTATCTGCTTAGCGATCGCAAGCCCCAGACCCGTGCCGCCGCTTGTTCCGCGCGCCTCGTCCAGCCTATAAAACTGCTCGAAGATCCTGTCCAGCTTTTCTTTGGGAATAGTGTTCCCCGAATTCACAAAGTTGATAAAGGCGTTCTCCCCGCGCACCTCGGCGGTTATTTTTATTTGGGAACCCTCGAAGCTGTAGATCACGGCGTTCCGCAAAAGATTGTCAAACACGCGCCCTATTTTATCCGCGTCGCACCGCAGCATGATATCCGCGGCGGCAGTCAGCTCACAGCCGAGATCTTTCTCCTTAAGCATCGGCTTGAATTCGTAGGTAAGCTGCTCCAGCAGCCTTGTCAGATTGATCTTGCTGTATTCCAGTGTAACAGTGGATAGATTGAACCTCGCTATCTCGAAGAACTCGTTTATCAGCTCCTCCAGCCGCTCCGCCTTGTTTAATGATATGGACAGATATTTCTCGCGCAGCTCCTCCGAGATCTCCGCCTCGTCGCGCAGAAGATTAAGATAGCCGATAACAGAAGCAAGCGGTGTTTTCAGATCGTGCGCCAAAAACATGATAAGCTCGTTCTTCCGCCGAACGGCGTCGTTTGCGGTGTCGATATTGCGAAGCGCCTGCTCCCGCGCCAGGTTCAGCTCAAATTCGATGCCGCTCAGCGCCTCCGGCAGTTCAATAGGCTCCTCGCTCGGGTGCGACAGACTTTTCGCCGCCTCGACCATATTGTCCAGATACCGCAGCGTTCTTTTTATTGAGATCGCCGCGAACACAAGCATACCGCCGAAGATCAGCATAACGATTATCACCGACGAGTATTCCCTCACAAAATTCAACATTAAAAAGATAATACTGTGATGATCCCATCTTATCCGCGAGCAAACGAACCACCCAAGCAGAAAGCCTCCGATCACAGCCGCCGCCCACACCAGACAGGACACAAAAAATCTGATAACGATGCGGTTTGAGACCTGCGAAAATCTGTGCTTGTCCTTAGCTTTAACATTACTTTTCAACGGTATACCCCACTCCCCATACTGTTTTAATAAACTTCGGATTCTTCGCAGGCTCGTTCATCTTCTCGCGAAGCCTGCCGATATGCGCCATCACGGTATTATTGCTGTTGAGGAACTTCTCTCCCCAGACCGCCTCAAACAGCTCCTCCGACGGAACGACCGCTCCCCTGTGCTCGCACAGATACCATAGTATCGAAAACTCCGTCGGCGTAAGCTGTAATTCCTTCCCAAACAAAAAGCACTTGTGATTTTCCCTGTTGATGATCAGCCCGCGTATATCGAATTCGTTCTGCTCCTCGTTTTTGTTGGGATTATTGTAGCTGGTATACCGCCGCAGCTGGGTTTTGACTCTCGCGACCACCTCCAGCGGGTTAAACGGCTTTGTGATGTAATCGTCCGCGCCGATGGTAAGCCCCATGATCTTATCCCCGTCCTCGACCTTTGCGGTTAGCATAATAACGGGGAAAAAGAAGCTCTCTCTGATTTTTTGGCAGATGCGAAAGCCGTCGATATCGGGAAGCATAACGTCCAAAATCGCCAGATCAAGCGCCGTGTTCTCAATACACGAAAGCGCCTCTTCGCCGCTGTAAAACTTAAACACCTCATACCCCTCGTTTTTCAGATACACCTCGAGAAGGTCGGCGATCTCCTTTTCGTCATCGACAACCAGAATATTCGCGTTCATTTTTTTCACCTTGCTTTGTTTTTTGAGAATGAATAAGTAATTCTAATTTGACAATTTGATTATAACATGGTATAATAATATTGTCAAGAATTTTTGAGAAAAAGCTCATAACAAGGAGGAACGGTAAGTGGAAAAATATTTCGGAGAAAACGTCCCCAAGCTGGGATTCGGGCTGATGCGCCTGCCCAAGCTCGCCGACGGAAGCATCGACGTCGAGCAGACCAAGCAGATGGTCGATCTGTTTATGGACGCGGGACTTACATACTTCGACACCGCCTATGTCTACGACAACGGCGAATCGGAAAAGGCGGCGAAGCTGGCGCTGACAGACCGCTACCCGCGCGAGAGCTACACCCTTTGCACCAAGCTGTGCGCGTGGATGCACAGCCCCAATGAAGACGCGGCAAAGCAGCAGTTCTACACCAGCCTCGAACGCACAGGCGCCGGGTATTTTGATTATTACCTGCTGCACGCGCTCCAGCGCAACAACTACAAGGTCTACGACGAATATCACATCTGGGATTTTGTAAAGGAACAAAAAGCCAAGGGACTGATAAAGCATTACGGCTTCTCGTTCCACGCCGACCCCGCGCTTCTCGAAGAGCTTCTCACCGATCACCCGGACGTGGATTTCGTGCAGCTTCAGATTAATTACGCCGACTGGGAAAACCCCGGCGTATCCTCGCGCGAATGCTACGAGATAGCGCGCCGCCACGGAAAGTCGATAACAATAATGGAGCCCGTCAAGGGCGGCGCATTAGCCGACCCCATTCCCAAGGTAAAAGAGATCTTAAAAGCGGCAAACCCCGAAGCGTCGATAGCGTCGTGGGCGATAAGATACGCGGCTTCTTTGGAGGGAATAATCACCGTGCTTTCGGGAATGTCCAACCTCGATCAGATGAAGGATAATCTCTCTTATATGAAGAATTTCAAGCCGCTCACCGAAGAGGAACACGCGGTTATCTTGAGAGCGCAGTCAGCGCTCAACGGCGACCGTTCCATCCCCTGCACCGCCTGCCATTACTGCACCGACGGCTGCCCAATGAATATCCCGATCCCCGAGATATTCCATGTCGCAAACCGCCAGCGCGGCAACGAGGCGTTCCGCGGCAGACGCGAATACACCATCGCCACCACCGGCAAGGGCAAAGCCTCCGATTGTATCGAGTGCGGTCAGTGCGAAAGCGCGTGTCCCCAGCAGATAAACGTCATCACACGCTTAAAGGACTGCGCGTCGCAGTTTGAAGAACAGTAAAATTAAGGCTGCAAGGTCAAGAAACGCGTGAAACGAACTGTCAAAGGCGCCCCGCCTTTGCGAGTTGTTACAAAAGAAGTTTTGCCATAGCATTTTTGATCTGCGGTCAAAAGTGCTATGGCGTTTCTGTTGACAAAAAAGCCGTGATATGATATAATTGTTACTGAGATAAATCGGAATTTATGATAGATTGGAGTGATTTCTATAAAATCATTTGAATTGCAACCTTTACGGATTCCAGCAGGTTGGAAAATAACATACAATATGTTTTCTGAATATGACCCTGAAAAAGATA
>JAFLUD010000033.1:4169-19188 GCA_022508965.1 Oscillospiraceae bacterium | reverse complement strand
TTTTACAATGAGAGGTGAATAACCAAACAAAGTTTTATAGTGTAGAGCGCTGATTATGCAAGCCTGCGCGGGCGGGATGAGCAAATTAGGTGATTCGGACGGGAGGAGTAGTCATGTTTAAAAAACTTGTTTGCGTGATAATTTGTGCTGCGATGCTTTGCAGCTTGACGGGGTGCGGGTTTTTGAAATTTGATTCAAGCAAGGAAAGAGAACCAATTGATCCCGCGGTTTCGCCCCGTAGCTATATTAGCCAAATGAGCCAAAATATTAAGGATTATCTAAAGAAAGGCGATGCCGAAAACTTACATAGGTTGTTTGGCGAATATTTTGGTGTAACTGTTACAAACATACAAGGATTGTTAAATTTTATCGATGGGGAAATTGTAGCAATTAACAACGATAGAATTCAATCCAACGATAAAGAAATGAGAGACGGAAAATATACATACTACGGTTACGGTGGCCGTTTTACTATATCATTAGAAAATGGAAAAGAATATGTATGTCATTTTGCAGGGTATGCCGTCTATGACGAGAAGCCGGAAAAAGTCGGTTTAGAGAAACTTTATCTTATAAATGAGAACGACGAGAAAGATAGATATGGTGTCGGCCTGTATTACAATGACAAGGGGCAGAAATTGGATTATGACGGTAATGTTATAGAGAGGTATCTTAGGTAAGAAACGGCGGTTGCCTGCTACTGTAATCTCTAGCTTCAATAAATAAGGAGCTGATTATTTGAGACGGAGCGGTCAAAGAGCAGGGGTTTGGAGTTCCCAACAAAAAAATGCCCGGGGCGGACAATGCCTCGGGTTTTGCGGCTTTACGGGCGGCGACTTGAGCTTGCCTCTTTTTGTTAAAATTCCACAAAAAACAACCCTCTAATTCCAACAAAACAGAAAAAAACAAATTTGGAAAAAAAGGCACTTGTTATTTATTAGATAATGTAGTATAATTATTTTGGATATTTTTTGTTGAGAGTCGGGTGAGGATCTTACCTCTTACCTCTGACCTCTTAACTTCTAATAGGAGGATACATCATGGCATTTACGAAATCCTTGGCTGAGATGGAACAGAGCGTTCCCGACAGCGAAGCGAGAAAAAGACTCGCCGCGTTTTTCGATGAGGACAGCTTCCGCGAATTGGACAAGTTCTTGTCCGCCGACGGGGAATTAAGCTCTGTAGTCGCGGGCTGCGGCACGGTGCTCGGAGCGACGGCGTTCGCGTTCGCGCAGGACGTTTCCGTAAAGGGCGGCGCGGTGAACAAAAGCGCGGCGCTGAAGATCAGGAAGATCTACGAGCTTGCGGCGAAATCCGGCGCGCCCGTTGTGGGATTTTACGATTCTAAGGGCGGCGATATCAACGAGGGAATGGCGGTGCTTTCCGCTTACGGCGATATTATGAACGCCTCGGCGCGCGTTTCGGGAGTGGTTCCCCAGATCGCCGTTATTACGGGAATTTGCGCGGGCTGCGCGGCAATGCTGGCGTCTATGGCGGACATCGCGGTGATAACCGAAAAGAGCGAGCTGTTCCTTACGGCTCCGTTCAATAACCCCGACGGCAAGCTGGAGGGCGCGGGCACGGCTGCCAACGCCGCGAAGTCGGGAGTTTGCCAGATAGTGGCAAAGGACGACGCGGACGCGGTCGCAAAGGCTAAGAAGCTGGTGGCGATACTCCCCGCGAACAACCTCGCTCTGGGCGGAAACGACGAGTTCTCCGTAAACGAGGCGGATATTTCGGCTAATTTAAAGGGAATAGAGTTAGTTAAAGCGATAGCCGACGGAAACAGCGTAGTAGAGCTTGGCGAGAGCTTCGGAAGCGCGGCTGTGACCGCTTTGGCAAGCGTGAATTGGGCGACCGTCGCGGTGGTAACCACCGATAAGGCGGCGAAGCTGACGGCGGCGGATTGCGCGAAGATAGCGCGATTCGTGCAGTTTGCGGACGCGTTCTCGATCCCCGTGGTAACTGTCGTAGACACCGAGGGCTTCGAGGGCAGCTCGGCGGCGGAGCTTTCGGGTTCCGTAAGGGATTGCGCACGGCTTGCGCAGGTGTACGCTACCGCGACTACCGCAAAGATAAATCTGATAACCGGCAAGGCTTTCGGCGCGGCATACGCGGCGTTCGACAGCGCGGATATGAGCTACGCGTGGGAAAACGCGCAGATCGCTCCCATGAGCCCCGAAGCCGGAAAAGCGTTTATGGGCGAGGAGCTGGAGACCTCTCCGTTCGCGGCGGCGTCTCTGGGAATGCTTGACGGAGTTATTGACCCCGCCGACACCCGCGACGCGGTAGGCAGCGCGATAGAGCTTTGCTCGGGCAAGCGCGAGGCTGCACCGCCCAGAAAGCACGCGAACATTTCGTTATGATATTTATATAAGTGAGGTAGAATATTATGAAGAATTACATCATTACCGTAAACGGCAACGCTTACGACGTTCAGGTCGAGGAAGCGGGCGCAGGCTCCGCTCCGGCAGCGGCGGCACCCGCGGCTCCCAAGGCGGCGGCTCCGAAGAAAGCGGCGGCTCCCGCGGCAGGCGGCACTCCCATTAACGCGCCGATGAGAGGCACCATCGTAGACATCAAGGTAAAGGTCGGCGACAAGGTAACCAACGGCACCGTTGTCGCAGTCCTCGAGGCAATGAAGATGGAGAACGACATCGTATCCGATAAGGACGGCACAGTTGCCGCTGTTTGCGTAAACAAGGGCGACGCTGTTGAAACGGGCGCTCCCGTAATCACTATCAACTAAGGAGAGAGCTATGGGAAAACTGAAAATCACCGAAACAGTTCTTCGTGACGCGCATCAGTCGCTTATCGCCACGAGAATGTCCATGGACGATATGCGCCCGATACTTTCCACGATAGACAAGATCGGCTTTTATTCCTCGGAATGCTGGGGCGGCGCGACCTTCGACTCCTGCATACGCTTTCTGGATGAAGACCCGTGGGAGCGGCTGAGAATCCTCAGAAAAGAAATGCCCAACACCAAGCTCCAGATGCTGTTCCGCGGACAGAATATGCTGGGCTACCGCCACTATGCCGACGATCTGGTGGAATATTTCGTGCAGAAATCCATCGCGAACGGCATTGATATTATAAGAATATTCGACGCGCTCAACGATATAAGAAACCTCGAGACCGCTATCAAGGCGGCGAAGAAAGAGCAGGGTCACGCGCAGGTAGCGATCTCTTACACGCTTGGCGAGGTGTTCACTCACGAGTATTACATGGATTACGCAAAGCAGGTGGAATCTGCGGGCGCGGATTCCATTTGTATCAAGGATATGGCGGCGCTGCTGACGCCTTACGAGGCGGAGGGTCTGGTGAAGGACCTCAAGAGTGCGGTAAAGATCCCGATCCAGCTTCACACCCACTACACCTCTGGATTGGCTTCGATGTGCATTATCAAAGCGGTCGAGGCGGGCTGCGACATGGTGGACACCGCGATGAGCCCTATGGCTCTGGGAACCTCCCACGCTCCGACGGAATCCATCGTTGCGACCTTCCAGGGAACGGAATACGACACCGGCATCGACCTCGTGAAGCTGAACGAAGTGCGCGAT
This sequence comes from Oscillospiraceae bacterium, assembly GCA_022508965.1. Classification (GTDB taxonomy): domain Bacteria; phylum Bacillota; class Clostridia; order Oscillospirales; family Ruminococcaceae; genus CAG-115. The sequence goes on along the minus strand of JAFLUD010000033.1, from coordinate 15,625 downwards.
TATTTCATGAAGCTGCGTAAAAAGTATATTGACAGCGGTCTGCTTGACCCGTCGATGCTGGCTACCAACACAAATGCGCTGATCTATCAGGTTCCGGGCGGAATGCTCTCCAACCTGCTTTCTCAGTTAAAACAGGCAGGCAAGGCGGATCAGCTCGAAGAGGTATTGCAAGAGGTGCCGCGCGTGCGCAAGGACAGCGGTTATCCGCCGCTTGTAACGCCGACTTCCCAGATAGTGGGAACTCAGGCTGTCTTCAATATTATAATGGGCGAGCGCTACAAGACCGTGACGAAGGAGTTCAAGGGCATGGTCAAGGGCGAATACGGCAAGACACCCGTCGAGATATCCGAGGAATTCAAGAAGAAGATACTCGGCGACGAGGAAGCGATCACCTGCCGCCCCGCCGATCTGCTGAAACCCGAGTTTGAGGCGATGAAGGAAGAGGCGAAGGAGTGGTGCGACGGCTCGTCGGTCGAGGATATACTGACCTACGCGATGTTCCCGAAGGTAGCGCCGAAGTTTTTTGAAAAGCGCCGCGACAAGGAACTCGGCATCGACGCCGACCACGCCGACAAGGAAAATAAAGTTCATCCAGTGTAATTTTTCCGGGGGGAATCTTTTTTTCGAAAAAGATTCCCCCCGGACCCCCTTTCAAAAAACTTTTGTATTTTGTGTTTGTTTTGATTGTTGATCAAAAAGCGGTTGTAAATTACGATTACAGCCGCTTATTTAACGGCTCTTTGTTATCGTTTACAAAAACGGAAACGCAAATTTTGGCATTTTGCACAAAGAAAGGTTACAAATTGGTTACAAATAGCGTAATTTCTAATTAAATCTTAAGTTAAAAATAATTTCCAGAAAAAAGTTCGCATTGTTATGCGATATACGGGCAAGATAATAAAGCAATTGCTTGTTAAGTTATAAAGTTACAAAATTGTCAAATTCCACAACAATTGCAAACTGAAAACGTTTTCAAATGGGTTTTTGAAAAAAAGTTTCAAAAAACACTTGAAAAATTTTTTAATTTGTGATAAACTATCAATGAAATCAAGAAACGGTTGTTCGCACGTTACTATTATATAATAGAGCGAACGGGCGGCGTTATCTTGATGATTACATTGGAATGTTCTTAGGGCGCTCGTTCGGAGCGTAACCGAAGAACGAACTAAACCAATTTATTGGGAGGAAATTCACATGAAGAAAAGAATTTTGGCTGCCCTGATTGCAGGCGCTACTGTTCTGGCTCTTGCTGGTTGTAACAACGAAAGCAACAGCGGCAACAGCGGCAACTCCGGCAACAGCGGCAACAGCGGTAACTCCGGCAACTCCGGCGATTCTATGGTATCTCCTGATCCCGAGTTCGAGTACACTATGTCCGACGACGGTCAGAAGCTCGTAATCGCTTGCTTCAACTACGACTTTGCTGAGTATGTAGCAACCTACCTCGGCGAGGTTAAGGACAACAAGGTATATGTTGACGGCATCGAAGTTGAGTTCAGACAGACCCCGAACGAGGGTACCGGTTATCAGCAGTGGCTTGACAGCACTCTGCCCGGCAACGTTGACGCTAAGGGCGCTGACAAGATCGACCTGTTCCTTGCAGAAGCAGACTATATCAAGAAGTATGCTTACAACACCGTATCTATTCCGATCGATAAGGTAGGCATCACCGATACCTCTAACTGCTATCAGTACGTTCTGGATGCAACCAACGACGGCAACGGCAACTACAAGGGTGTTTCTTGGCAGGCTTGCCCGTCCGGTGTTATCATCAGACGTTCTATCGCTAAGGCAGTTCTCGGCACCGACGATCCCGTTGAGCTCCAGAATCAGCTCAACAGCTGGGATAAGTTCGAGGCAGTTGCAAAGCAGGCTAAGGATAAGGGTTACTACATGACTCCTTCTCCTCTGGAGACCTACAGAGCATTTGCAACCAACACCTCTCAGTCCTACCTGAACGACAACAAGTTTGCTCCTACCGATGCTTACGATACGTGGTTTGCACAGGCTGAGAAGTTCTCTAAGGAAGGCTACTGCCTGATCGACGAACTCTGGGGCGTTGAGAAGTCCGCTCAGATGGGTAAGGACGGCAAGACCATGTGCTTCTTTGGTCCGACTTGGTACTTCGCATTCTGCATGGGCCCGGCTCATGAAGAAGCTAACGGCGACTGGGTAGTTATCGAAGGTCCTCAGGCTCACGTTTGGGGCGGTACTTGGCTGATGGCTGCTAACGGCACCGACAACCAGTCCCTGGTTAAGAAGATCATGAACGCATTCATCAACGATGAAGAGATCATGGAGAAGCTCGTATACGGTGAGGATCTGGTTGCTATCTCCAACGGTTATCCTACCGGCGAGACCAACACCGACGCTGCATTCCCGAACAACAAGAAGGTTGTTGCTAAGTATGCTGCTGATCCCAACTACAAGAACGAGTTCCTCGGCGGCCAGAACGAGCTGACCATCTTCAGCAAGGTTATGGACAACGCTAAGTGGGTTCCCGATGCACACACTCCTTACGATCAGAGCTTCAACGAGACTCTGCCTAACAGCATGCTCGAGTACTTCTACACTTACAAGGCTGGTGTAGACGGCGTTGATAAGGAAACTGCAATGAACAACTTCTACACTTTGCTTGCAGGCGTAGACTCTTCTATCACTCACTAATCGTTAAATAATTGTTGACCTAAACCCTTAGAGGTGAGGCGAAAAAAACAATCGTCTCACCTCTTTTTGTAACATAAAGTTACAGAAACAATAAATAACTAGGAAAGAGGTTAATACAATGAAAAAGAAGCATAAACTGGTAAGTTATGCAAAATGGGGCTACATATTCATTGCTCCGTTCTTTATTGTATACGCAGTAGCTGCACTGTGGCCGCTTATTTCGACGTTCTACTATAGCTTCTTTGAATACCGCGAGCAGGGTCTTAACACCGTTGGTCCGAACTTCGTAGGATTAAAGAACTATGTAGACCTTTTCACGACCAGCTCTTATATCAACAACGGCACAAACCAACTCTTTATTTGCCTTAAGAATACCATGATCATGTGGATCCTTGGAGCTGTGCCTCAGTTTGTGTTCTCGCTGTTGCTGGCAGTAATCTTCACCAGTGCGCGTCTGAGAATCAAGGGTCAGCGTTTCTTTAAGACAGTAATCTATATGCCAAACCTCATCATGGCGGCGTCCTTCGCGCTGTTGTTCTTCGCGATCTTCAGCCCGATAGGCCCGATAAACCAGATCATGATGAACTCCGGCGGAGAACAGATATTGTTCTTCCAACGGCCGCTTTCAGCGCGATTATTGGTAGCGGGTGTAAACTTCCTGATGTGGTTCGGAAACACCACGATACTGCTTATGGCAGGTATCATGGGTATCGACCAGAGCTTGTTTGAGGCAGCGTCGATTGACGGTGCGACCTCCATTCAGGTATTCGGAAGAATTACCATGCCGCTGCTTATGCCTATAATGGTATATGTAGCGATCACTTCGCTCATAGGCGGACTTCAGATGTTCGATGTACCGCAGATCCTTACAAACCGCGGTCAGCCGAACAACACCTGTAAGACGCTCATTATCTTCCTCAACGGTTATATCAGCGGTAACCGCAACTATGGCGTAGCGGGTGCTATATCCGTTCTGATCTTTATAGTAACGGGTATACTCAGCCTTATCGTTTATAAGACGATGGTTACAAATCCCGATAAGCCTAAGAAGAAAGCGAAGAAAGGGGTATAAAAGATGGGTACAACATATAATACTACAGGCGAGACCAAATCGTCAAAAATTCAGACAAATGCGGCGCGTATATTCTCCTACATTTTTCTGATTTTTGTAACTTTTTTGTCCCTTTTCCCGATGTTTTTGCTGCTGGTAAACTCTACGAGATCGCATATGCAGTTGTCGCAGCCCGGTAACTTCTCGCTGCTTCCGTCGACTTATTTTGTAAACAACATCAAGTTGGCGACTGCCGGCGGCGGACTTACCCGCGGATTGCTCAACTCCTTCATCGTTGCAGCCGGTGCCAGTGTACTGTCCACCTACTTCTCGGCGATGACCGCGTATGGCGTACACGTTTACGATTTCAAGCTCAAGAAATTTGCGTTCAACTTCATAATGGTTGTTATGATGATCCCGACGCAGATCTCCGCAATCGGTTTCATTAAGATGGTAAACGGTTGGAAACTCAACAACACCTTCTGGCCGCTGATTATCCCGGCAATTGCAGCTCCCGCGGTATTCTTCTATATGAAGCAATACATTGAGGGCGCGCTTCCGATGGAAGTAATCGAGGCGGCTCGCGTAGACGGTGCCAGCGAGTTCAGAACCTTCAACACTATCTCCCTGCCGATGATTTTCCCGGCAATGGCGGTACAGTTGATATTCGCGTTCACTTCCGCATGGAACAACTACTTCATTCCTTCGCTGATTCTCGATAAGAACAACGTTAAGACGGTTCCTATCCTGATCGCGACGCTGCGTTCGGACGTCGCTTCCGGCGGCTCGGCAGGTGACTGGGGTAAGGTTTACATGACAGTCCTAATCGCGATTATCCCTGTTGTAATTGTTTACATCTTCGTATCCAAGCACATCGTCGGCGGTGTTGCACTCGGTGCGGTTAAGGGTTAATTCCGGCTTAGTTTTAAAACAGCGATTCCTCCCATGCTTTATGGGAGGAATTTTTTTGTGGGAATAAAAAAGCGCCTCGAACGCATTATCCGCCGCGCGGAAAACGCTCTCAAAGCGCTTGATTATTTAAACCGCCTTTTTCCCCTGTGATTTACGCTCTTTTTCTTTTCTGCCCTCTTCCTCAAGACGAGCAATTTCGCGTTTTCTCTCTTCAGGAGACATTTCTTCAACCTCCTTTGAAATAACGCACCTGTCGTCTAATACATAGGGTTTATCTTTGCTAATATTCATAGAACTACACCTCCCAAAAATCAATATCATAGTTCTTCTTGATTTCATTCAAAGCTCCCAACTGAGCTTCTTTTTCAGAAAAACCTTTATCAATGAATTCCTTTGTATAAATCTCGTACAACTTATCAGGAACTCTTTGTCTCGACCAATACGCGTAAACCGTTCCGTCATGACATGAAACCAATCCCACAGAATAATCGTGAACATACGCGGAGTTAAAGTCAGCTATGCTAGGCGGCATACTTCCGGGGTGATTATGTATGACTATCAGATTTTCCTTATTCGCAATTTTATTCAATATTGCACTGGTATAAGTTATCTGCCTTTCAGTTTGCTCATTCAAAGCGCTTGCAATAACCTCGCCCGTTTTCCCATCGATCCAATACATATCCTCGAGCATTGTACCGCTGCGGTGTTTGAGCATTTCTTTCGCCTTTGCGTAAAGAACACGGTTTACGTCTTTGTCGTCCGTGATTTTGTCAAACTTGTTACGATATTCCCCGCTGTCAATATATGTTTTGTTGACGAGAGTGCTTTTATTCCTACCGTATCTTTGCAATTCCAGAGCCATGTTGTCACTTCCTGTATCTCTATTATACCACCCTTTTTAATAACTGTCAAGACACTCTTAACGTTTGTGAAAGCATTTTGCTTCCACGTTTCCCCGCGACAAACGTCCGCAAGGATTCTATATAAGACCACAAATAAAAGAGGGCAATTTCCCGTGGAATTGCCCTCTTTATGTAATGTTGTAAAGTGTTTACTTACTTAAAGTATCTGTTCAGCAGACCCTCGAAAGCCTTGCCGTGGCGAGCCTCGTCCTTAGCCATCTCGTGAACGGTGTCGTGGATAGCGTCGAGGTTGAGTTCCTTAGCCTTCTTAGCGAGATCTAGCTTACCCTGGGTAGCGCCGTGCTCTGCGTCAACGCGCTTCTGCAGGTTCTCCTTAGTGGAAGCGGAAACCACCTCGCCGAGCAGCTCGGCGAACTTAGCCGCGTGCTCTGCCTCTTCCCATGCAGCCTTCTCGTAGTAGAGACCGACCTCAGGATAACCCTCTCGGTGAGCAGCTCTAGCCATAGCGAGATACATACCTACCTCGGTGCATTCGCCTGCGAAGTTAGCGCGAAGACCCTCGATGATCTCCTCGGCAACGCCCTTAGCCACGCCGACCTCGTGCTCGCACGCGAAAACGAGCTTGCCGGTTTCCTCAACTACCTTGAACTTCTCGCCGGGAACGCCGCACTGAGGGCACTTCTCGGGAGCGGAATCTCCCACGTGAACATAACCGCATACAGGACATACATACTTCATAATAAAAAACCTCCAAAAAAGAAATTATCGCATTCACGATTACTATAATTGTAACACAAATCAAAGATAATGTCAAGACGGTTCTCAAAGAATAATTTTGTTTGAAACTCCAAAGAAAAAAGTGTAAACTTTGCAATTTAATGTAATTTATCCTTGATTTTTCGGAGAATGTGTGGTATAATATAGTGGGACATATTAACCTGACAGTAGTCGGCGTACAATTCTGTACTACATAGCGTTGGGAAAACCTGCGGCGGCTCGCCGCTGTGATATAATGACTATAAGTATAAGTAATTATTACAGACAAGGGGAATGGTTTAGGAGAGAATAAATGAAGAAGATCAAGTTCAACGCTTTGGAGATAACCGGCAAATCGGCGATCAGCTTTGTCAGCTTTATGATTGCCGCGATGCATTTGTGTTTTCTGTTTCTCTTTTTGGATTTCAAGGTTATGCCGCTTATGTATTTTAACATCGGAAGCGTAACTTTTTATATTGTATTGGGAATAATCCTTATATCTGTGAAGCGGATAAATCATTATCTGTTTGTGCTCACACTGATGTATGTCGAGGTCATCACGCACGCGGTTTTGTGTACGCTGCTTCTGGGCGTGGATACCTTTTTTATCCTGTATCCCATAATCGTTTTGCCGGTAATCGGATATTTGCTGTTTTTCAATCTCAAGAACAAGCAGACATTTATGGTTGCGGTCATTGTTTTCATTATCGTAACGGTAATAGTCACGGGCGTTTCGGTGGGAGTTGCCGAGTTCTACGGCGGCACTATTCCAACCGATGTCGCGGTGCTTTCCCGTAAAGAGAAGATGATATTCAGAGTGGTGAACATCACCTTCTCTGCGCTGGCGCTTTTCGGTTTTACGGTAATGTTCTACGTTGAAATGACCAGCCTTATGGCACAGCTGAGGGAATCCACCGAACGCCTGAAATACACCGCAACGCACGACGCGCTGACGGGTCTTACCAACCGCCGCAGCTTCTGGGAATATTTCGACGCTCTATGCAGCGGCGACGATCATTACAACATCGCCATGGGCGACCTCGACAGCTTCAAAAAAATAAACGATACATACGGTCACGGTTGCGGAGATATGGTGCTGAAGTCCGTCGCGGACGTTATTCTCGGTATGACAAAAGACAACGAGATCGCCTGCCGTTGGGGCGGTGAGGAAATGGTCGTCGTGTTCATGGGCGGCAGAGAGGAAGCCTTAAAGCGCCTTGAAGAAATGCGCCTTAAGATCGAGGCGCTCAATCTCACCTATTCGGGACTTGATATCCACGTTACCATGACCTTCGGATTCGCCGACAGCGAGGAAATAGGCCGCGCCCTCTCCGAGATCAACCTCGAAAAGAAAGAAGACCCCGACTCCGTCACCAAACGCTTCGGCGTCGAATCCCTCATCTCTATGGTAGACAAGCGCCTCTACAACGGTAAACACAGCGGCAAGAACGTGATAGTCTCTGCCTAACGCGCCTTTTGGGGGCTCCGCCCCCAAACCCCCGCTTAAGGGCGTCGCGCCCTTAAGAATCCCGGATTTTGGGTGTTTTTACAAGCGAAAATCCCGAACACTGGTTCGGGATTTTTAGGTGTTTGCGCCCCTAACAAAAAACAAAATGAGAAAGTTTTTCGGAAAGGGGTTTGGGGGATAACCCGTGAGGCTAGCCTCTTTTTCAAAAAGGGTTTCCCCCAAAAAAGTTCTTACTGCTGAACGCCGTGCTTAACGCGGGAACGTTCCTCGGCGCGCTTAGCGTTGTTAAAGCGGTCGAGGGTACCTACGAGGTAGCCGGTGATGCGGCGGATACGCTGGAAAGGCGCGTCGGAGAAGTGATACTTAGCGTTTACGAAGTCGCCGTCGACCTCAAGCTCTACGGCTCTGAGGTGCTTGTCGGGGTATTTTTCCTCGGCGCACTCGATATAGTAATCAATTTCCTCCTGCGGCAGCTTCCCGCCGATAACGTTAACATCAACCATTATTGTTTCCCCCTTAATTTTTTCGTGTATATTTATTTTATCACAATATATAGTGCCTGTCAATGGTAATTTTGCACAAGATTTTGGAAAAATATTTGTAAAGCCGCGCCGTTGACACACTTGGAAATTATTTCCTGTGTAAGAATTTTTGGGAAATTGTGTGTATATAGGTGAAAGGGCTCTTTAAAACATACAGATTAGAGGTGACATAATGGAGGACAATGAGATAGTACGGCTGTTTCTCGAGCGAAACGAAAGCGCGATCGAAAAGACTTCCAAGAAGTATAAGAACTATTGCCTCAAGATAGCGGGGAATATTCTCGGTTCCAAAGAGGAAGCTGAGGAGTGCTTAAACGACGCGCTGTTAAAGGTCTGGGAGCTTATCCCGCCGAACAAGCCGCAGCTGCTGTCCACATTTTTGGGGAAGATAACGAGAAATCTTGCGATAAACAGGCGAAAGCACGAGCTGGCTGAAAAGCGCGGAAGCGGCGAGATAGCGCTGGTATATGACGAGTTGTCGGAAATGATATCGGGCGGCGACAGCATAGAACAGCAGACCGAGCGCCGCGAGCTTATCGCCGAGATCAACGCGTTTCTGAAAACGCTGCCGCAGCGCACGCGGGACATCTTCGTCTGCCGCTATTGGTATTGCGACAGCGTCCGCGAGATAGCCTCGGAGTTCTCCATGACGGAAAACAACGTATCGGTAGAGCTTCACCGCACGCGGAAGAAGCTGGCAGAGCATTTGCAGAAAAGAGGTTTTGAAATATGAGAGCTGAAGACTTACTTGAAGCGATAACAGAGATCGACGACAATTATATAGCCGACGCAAAGCAGCCCGCCCAGAAGCCGTTGGAGCTTCGCCCTGTGAAGCGTTCGCCGTGGAAGGGGATCATAGCGGCTGCGGCTTGCCTCGGTGTTTTGGGAACTGCGGGCGTGCTTTTTGCGGCAAACCGCGACGCCATAGGTCAGTTCCTCAATCCCAACGGTGCCGCCTCCAATAAGGTAACGCCGCCCTCCATCTACCCCGAAATGGCGGCGTATCAGTACACGGGAGATTATACCGGGCTTACTCCGAAAATAAGCGAACCGGTAAACCCCGACGATGTTTATGACAACTTCGACGACCTGCTTGCGGCAAGCGATCTGCTCGTCGTGGGAACCTTCCTCGACGACCCCTATCAGACGCAGGACCCGACAATAGACCCCGATCATCCGGTGCCGTCGAATTACATCTATCTCAGCCCTTCCTCCCTTAACAGACTGAGAATAGACAAGGTTCTCTACGGAGACGCGCAGATCGGCGACGAGGTGGTTATCTTCTATCACGGCGGAGTTATGGGACCGTATTTTTATTCCTCACAAAACAGGCTTACTCCCATGATCAAGGGCGAGAGCTGGATATATTTTCTGAGGGAAGTCAATATAAACGGCGAGGATTTCTATGTTCCCACCGTCGCCGACACAAGCTCGAGATACCCAGTTCCCGGCAAGGAGAACAGCTTTATCTTCTCGGACAACAAGCTCGGCGTGTTTGACGCGTCGCTGTTCAATTACGAGATATACGACAGGGTAAAGGCGCTGTTGAATCCCGGCGTTGAGGTGATCTTCGACAACTACAATTCGGATGACCCCGTATCCACGTCCGGAAAGTATTTCACAATGCCGGAATTCCCGGGGGAGGAGTTCCCGTACGGCAACACTCCGTCTTCGCTCAACGTATTCCTCGCCGATCTTAACGGCGACGGCTACCGCGAAATTTGCCGGACTGTTGTCACATATAATTCCAAAAAAATAATAGAGGTGGCAGATGTCGCCAACCAAAGCAGCTTCAATGTTTCCGAGGATGACTTTGACTATTATCTGAGAGTAACAAACGGAATTCTCGAGGCGGTAAAGTGCTGGCACTCGGCAAGCGAGTCCTCTTGCGGCGATGTGATAGCCGTTCAGCCGCTGAGCTTCGATATTGTGTTCCCCGCAGACCCCGAAGACCCCATTGACGATCCCAACAACAGTGTGTTCCCCATTCTCGACCCCGTTGAGAACCTGATAGAGGCGCGCGATGTTCACGAGGAATGGGAAGCCGACGGCTATTACGGATACCATTATATCTACAAATACTTCACTCCCAAAAACGAGCCTGTATTCTCGATCTGCGAGGGCACGGTAGTATTCTCCGCTAAGGACAACTCAAACGTAGTCATTTACAATCACCAAAACGGCAAATACTATTGGTATCTGGGACTTAAGGACATCGCCGTAAGCCGCGGCGATAAGGTGGAATACAAAACGCGCATCGGCACGGTGCAGCAAGACTCGGTAACTGTACATTGCAACGACGGCCCCGGTTTGAAGTATATATATTACCGTTTCGAGATGATCGGCGACGGCGTAATGTTTATGGTCGAGTGGGACGAGAAAATGGGTTTTGCGCCTTCAAACTTAGCCAAGGGCGAGGACATCCGCATTACCGCCACCGTAAAGAACAACACAAACCACGACATCTACCTCATCTCGGGCTATGTTCAGTACACCGACCATTATATCCACGCCGATCTTAAGGGCGACAAAAGCGGAGCTAAGCTCCGTGATTCCACCGAGCCCGAGGTTGTCGACACCGCTATGGACAAAAAGAAGATAGCTCCCGGCGAGAGCTACGTTCAGGAGCTGGTATTCCCGACCGCCGGCGTTCCCGCAGACAGATACTTCGGCACGCTGAACGTCGGTATCGGCACCGACCCGAACAGCTATGAGGGCGAACACTACGAGCTGACTACCGTTGTATTCGTTGAATAACTACTTCCCAATTCACAATATACATATTTTTAAAGGCAGTACTAAAAAGTACTGCCTTCTTTTTTGGATTCATTGCCATAAATGGTGAGGCGGATTTTCGAGCAAATTTTGTCGAGTGCAAGGAAAAACGACGAAGTAATATGCAGATATTTCGAGGAGTTTTGACGCAGCAATCGGCAAAATATGCCGAAAAGACATCAACCTTTCAACCCTCTGGATTGACGAATCATATCCTCGACCACTATATCGTAAATTTCCCCTAGCGTTCGGCAGTATTCGAGGATCTGCCACGGCTCGTTGGTGTGGAAGTGGAGCTTCGCGGTATAGCCGCCCTCGTCGTTCTCATCGGCGATCACCAGCAGCGAATCCCCCTTGAAATGCGAGCGGATATACTCGTCCAGCTCGTCCTCGTCGAGGTTGTCGCCGTCAATGAGCAGCTG
>JAFLUD010000033.1:0-4069 GCA_022508965.1 Oscillospiraceae bacterium | reverse complement strand
AGCGCGCAGGCGGCTTTCATATCCTCAAGGGACATATTATCGAGCATTATCACATCCACTCCGCAGTCCAAAGCCTCGCGCACCTCGTCGAGATTGCGCGTCTCCACCTCGATCCGGAGCATATGCCCCGCCTTTTTCCGAAGCGTTCTGACAGCGCCCGTGATGCCTCCGTAAGCGTCAATGTGGTTATCTTTCAGCATTGCCGCGTCGGTGAGATTAAAGCGGTGATTTTTTCCTCCGCCCACCGTCACCGCGTACTTTTGAAGCGCTCTCAGCCCGGGGAGCGTCTTTCGCGTGTCGGTAACAGTCGCCTTAGTTCCCTCAACAAGATCGGCGCACATACGCGTGTAGGTAGCGATGCCGCTCATGTGCTGAAGAAGATTCAGCGCGGTGCGTTCCGCTTTGAGCATTGGGCGCGTGTGACCGTTTATCGTGACGATCTTCTCGCCCTTGGTGACCCTCGCGCCGTCGTCCACGAAGTTCTTCACGTCGATCTCGGGGTCGAGAATAGTGAACACCCGCGCCGCTATCTCCAGCCCCGCGATAACGCCGTCCGCTTTCGCGATAAAATACGCGTCCGAGCTGGAGTTCTCGGGGATAAGCAGGTCGGTGGTGCTGTCGATGTAGTTGATATCCTCCGACAGCGCTGTTTTGATAATATCGTCCACATAAAACGGCAGTAAAGTCATTCCTCGTTCTTCCTTTCAATTACTTCTTTTAATATGATATACGCCACCGTCACCAGCGACTTTGTTTCCGCATAGTCCGCGGTGATCTCAAATCCGCCGTCCTCGAGAAGCGCTTTAAGCTCGGCGATGCGCGAGAAGCCCTTTTCCGCCTCCTCATAGTTCGGGAACACGAAGTACGACTTTTGCATAATGTCCCGAACCTCCTCGCGAATGCCCTCGGGGAGCGGCTTTGCGCCCTGTTTGGGATCGCTCATTGGGTATTCGGGGAATTGGGGGTATTCGGGGAATTGGGTCTCGCTGCTTGCGTTATCGGGCGAGCAGAGGGAGTTTATGTCCTCGGCGATAAGCCGCGAGAACACCAGCGCTTCCAGCAGGGAATTGGACGCTAAGCGGTTTTTCCCGTGAACTCCCGTGTGCGAGCATTCGCCCGCGGCATACAGCCCCGCGATGTTTGTAGCGCCCTTTCCGTTTACGTTGATACCGCCCATCAGATAGTGCTGGCAGGGGTAAATGGGTATCGGCTCGGCGGTCATATCATAGCCCTTTTTGAGAACGTTCTCATAGATCATCGGGAAATGCGCCTTTACGAATTCCGGCTCCTTGTGGGAGATATCCAGCCAGAATTCCGAGCTTCCCGTCTGCTTTTGTTCCTCCATAATGCAGGCGGAAACCACGTCGCGCGGGGCAAGCTCCAGACGCTCGGGCTCGTACTTGTGCATAAAGCGCTGCTTGTGGCAGTTGAGAAGATACGCGCCCTCGCCGCGCACCGCCTCGGAGATCAGAAAGCATTCCTGGTTATTGCGGTCGGCGAATGCCGTCGGGTGGAACTGAACGTAGGACAGGTTCTCGATCTTCGCGCCAAGCTCGTACGCGAGAGCTATCCCGTCGCCGGTCGCGATCTCGGAGTTTGTGGTGTAGCTGTACACCCTGCCGATGCCGCCCGTTGCCATAACGACGTAATCCGCGCAGAAATATTCGTGCGTTCCTTTTTCGGTATCGACGATAACGTCCGCGTAGAATACGCCGTTCTCGCGTTCCAGACGGCACAAAACCGAGTTATTCACCGCCGTAACGTTTTTGAGCTTCTGCACCTGCTCTATTAGCTTGGTTTCGATCTCAAAGCCCGTGGTATCCTTGTGGTGGGCTATTCTTCTTCGGGAATGTCCGCCCTCGAGAGTTAAAGCAAGCGAGCCGTCCTCGTTTCGGTCGAACTCCACGCCGTACTTTTCCACCAGACTCTCAACGTCACGGGGACCCTGTTCCACGAGGATCTCGACGTTTTCGAGGTTGTTTTTGCGGCCGCCCGCGGTGAGGGTATCCTCGATGTGGAGCGACATATCGTCGTTGTCTTTGTCCATGACCGCCGCGACGCCGCCCTGCGCCAGCGCGGAATTGCACAGCGTAAGCTCGCGCTTCGAGAGCATCAGCACCGACAGCCTGCTGTCGAGATTGAGCGCCGTGTAGATGCCCGAAATGCCCGTGCCGACGATCAAAACGTCATATTTTTTGAACTTCAATAAGTCACCTTCTTCTTGACAAAACGTCAAATTACTGTTATAATATTTAAAGTGCAAAAACCGGGATTCCAAAGGGACGAGTCCCTTTGGCGGGGGTGCGGGGGCAGAGCCCCCGCAAAGAGCACGAATTAACAGAGTATCTACTTGACACTCCAAAGCTCCCCAAAAAGGGGCGAAGCCCCATCAAAAAAGGGGTTTGGGGCGGAGCCCCAACAGGAGTACGAGGACGGAGTCCTCGGAGGGGAACGAAGTTCCCCGCAAGGGGGTGTGGGGGCAAAGCCCCGTCATAAACAAAGCATCCGCACTGTGCGGTTTAGAAATTTCAAATCAGGAGGATCTATGGAACGAGCAATACTGGTCTCCGCCGACATCGGCGAATACGACTGTGAAATATCCGTGGACGAGCTGTCCGAGCTTGCAAAGACGGCGGGCGCGGAGGAAGTCGCGCGCGTGATACAAAAGCGCGAGGCGTATGATTCCGCGACGGTGATAGGCGAGGGGAAGCTCGCCGAGGTAAAGGAGCTGTGCCAGAAGCTCGAAGCGTCGCTGCTGATATTCGATCATGAGCTTACCGCGTCGCAGATCCGGAACATCGAGGACGAAACCGACGTGCGCGTCATCGACCGTACCATGCTGATACTGGATATCTTCGCGGGGCGGGCGGTATCGCGCGAGGGCAAATTGCAGGTAGAGCTTGCTCAATTGCGCTATCGGCTTCCGCGTTTAATGGGAATAGGCGCGAGCCTATCCCGATTGGGCGGAGGCATCGGCACGCGCGGTCCGGGAGAAACGCAGCTTGAGACCGACCGCCGCCATATTCGCAGAAGAATAGACAAGCTCGCCGAGGAGCTTAAAGAATTGGAAGAACGCCGCGGCTATTCCCGAAAAAGAAGAAAAAAGGACAATGTTCAGGTCGGAGCGATAGTCGGCTATACCAACGCGGGGAAATCCACGCTGCTGAACCTGCTGACGGGCGCGGGCGTTCTCGCGGAGGACAAGCTGTTCGCGACGCTCGACCCCACCTCGAGAGCGATAGAGCTTCCCGACGGCAGGAGTTTGCTGTTGGTGGACACGGTAGGGCTTATCCGCCGCTTGCCGCATCATCTGGTGGAGGCGTTCAAGTCTACGCTTGAGGAGGCCGCCTGCGCTGATATCATAATCCACGTCTGCGACGTATCCGACCCGGACGCCGCCGAAAAGGCGCGCGTAACTCTCAGCACGCTAGCCGATCTGGGAGCCGCCGAGCTTCCGGTGGTGACAGTCCTCAATAAATGCGACAAGATAAGCGAGGACATCCCCGAGGACGAGACTACCGTCAAGATAAGCGCCCTTAAAAACGAGGGCATCGACAGGCTTCTCGCGACGATCGCGCACAATCTCCCGCAGACCTCCAGGCGCATGAAGCTGCTGCTCCCGTACGACAAAGCGGGGCTGCTTTCGGTTATCCGCGAGAACGGAAAGATATTCTCCGAAGAATACACCGAAAACGGCATACAGGTCGAAGCATTGGTCGATATAATGAACATCAAGCAGATGCAGGAATACAGTTGCTAGAGAATAGTAGCCGGTTGCTAGTTACAAAAGGGGAGAAGCCCAACTAGCTATCGGCAACTAGCAACTAGCAACTAATAACCAGCAACTACAAGAGGACCTCACAGCCTCCGACGGGTCTTACGGTCAGCACCTTGCAGGAGCCGATGCCGAAAACGCGTTCCATGTTCATCTTGAATTGGTTGAGCGCGTCATACGGCACGAACGCCTGGATAGTTCCCGTATAACCGCTTCCGTGCAGACGGCAGGCGCCCTTCCTGTGAAGCGTGCTTTCCGCGATGTTGAGCGCTATCGACAGGCACTGATGCCTGA
>JAFLUD010000032.1 GCA_022508965.1 Oscillospiraceae bacterium | reverse complement strand
AGCTTTATGTCGTGGATAGCGATGGCGTTGTCGATGGTGATGGATACCACCGCGCGAAGCCTGCCCTCGTGCATTGTTTTTCTGATTTTAATGTCGCTGATTTCCATATTAGTCCTCCTCTTGGATTTCACTGTTATTTTTGGAGAGAACAGGGGCAATTATTCATAAAATTTGGAATTTCGCATATAATTTTCGGAGGCAATATTTCTGTTGTCAGACTGCCGATAATCCCCCACCTGCTGCGTCAGCCGCACTGCGGCAGCCACAAAGGCTAGCCGCAGCACGTCTTCCTTGCATCTGTGGGATTCTCGACCGTCTGAGAGTTGCGGTATGCGGTAGTAATTAAAAGGAGAGTTGTTTTGGAGAATTTTCTGACGGGAAAAAAGCATATTCATTTCATCGGCATAGGCGGCAGCGGAATGTATCCGTTGGCGCAGATATTACATTCCAAGGGGTATTATCTCACAGGCTCGGACAACAACGAGACTGCCACCTTGCAAGCCGTCCGCGACATGGGGATCCCCGTAACGCTTGGTCAGAGGGCGGAGAACATCGAGGGCGCTGACTGCATAGTGTTCTCGGCGGCGATAATGGAGGACAATCCCGAGCTTATAGCGGCAAGGCAAGCGGCAAAAAACGGCGTGTATCTCGCCGAACGCGCCGAGCTGCTGGGGCTTGTAACCGAGCAGTTTTCCAAGGCGTTCTGCGTATCGGGAACTCACGGCAAGACCACCGTATCGTCAATGCTGACGCAGATAATGCTTGCTGCGGATATCGACGCTTCGGCGGTAATAGGCGGAAAGCTCCGCGCTATCGGCGGCAGCGGCAGAGCGGGGAATTCCGAGTATATGGTGTGCGAGGCGTGCGAGTTTAAGGACACGTTTTTGCGGCTGTTCCCGAACATCTCTGTTATCCTAAACATCGACGGCGATCACATGGATTACTTCAAAACGATGGACAATCTCAAAGCGTCGTTTACGAAATTCTGCGATCTCACGACCGATATCATAGTCTACAACGGCGACGACCAAAACACCGTCGAGGCGCTTAAAAACAGCGCTTCCAAGGCAAGGGCGGTGAGCTTCGGAAAGAGCGGCGCGAACGATTTTTACGCCGAAAACGTGCGCCAGCTCTTGGATTTTTGGTGGAACTTTTCGCTGATGAACGACGGCGCCGAGCTGTGCGAGATAAACGTTCACGTTCCCGGAATACACAACGTCTACAACGCGGTCGCAGCGGCAGCGGCGGCGTATTCCGCGGGAATTCCGATTGCGGCTATCCAAAAGGGACTGGAGGAATTCACTGGAGCCATGCGGCGGTTCGAGCGGCTGGCGGAAATAGACGGCGTGACGTTCGTCGACGACTACGGACACCACCCCGCCGAGATCGCGGCTACTCTCAAAACCGCAAAGGAAATGAGCTTCAGGCGCGTTGTTGTCGTGCATCAGCCGTTCACCTATTCGAGGACCGCGACGCTGATGGACGAATTTGCGAAGGCGCTTTCCATAGCGGATAAAGTGGTTCTCACCGAGATAATGGGAAGCCGCGAGAAGAACACCTACGGCGTTTCGTCGGCTGACCTTGCGGCGAAGATAGACGGCTGCGTGTGGTTTTCGACGTTTGAGGAAACCGCCGCGCACGTTGTTGAAAACGCGCAGTCGGGCGACCTTGTGATAACCACTGGCTGCGGCGACGTTTACAAGGTCGCGGATATGATGATAAAAATGATGAGGAGCAAACAAACATGAGCACTGAGATACACGAGTATATCCGATCCCAAAAAGAAGAGCTTTTGCGGATACTGGGGGAGCTTGTAGCAATACCGAGCGTAATGGGCGAAGCCGCTCCCGAGGCGCCGTTCGGCGAGGAGCCTAAGCGCGCGCTGCTTAAAATGCAGAGCTTCTGCGAGGAAATGGGCTTTAGCGTTACGAATTATGATAATGCGGTGCTTTGCGCCGACTGGCAGCCCGATTTAGGCATAGAGCTTGGGATCCTCGCGCATCTGGACGTAGTTTCCGCGAATGAAAACGGCTGGGATACCGACCCGTTTTTGCTCACCGAAAAGAACGGCGTTTTGTACGGCAGGGGAGTCATCGACGACAAAGGCCCCGCGGCGGCTGTGCTGCTGGCTTTGAAGTGCGTAAAGGAGCTTGGTATCCCGCTTAAAAGAGGCGTTCGACTGATCTTCGGAACCAACGAGGAAAACGGCTCGGAGGATCTCGAAATATACAAGGATCACGATCAATTCCCGCCGAAGGTGTTCACGCCCGACGGCAGCTTCCCCGTGATCAATATCGAAAAGGGAATGCTGCGCTCGCGGTTTTTCTCCGCCTACGGCAAGCTGGAGACCTTTGTCGAGGGCGCGGGCGGAAGCGTTGCGGAATTCCACGGCGGAAAGATCCCGAACGCCGTTCCCGACAGAGCGGAAGCGGTCTTGAAGGACATAACGCTCGCCGAGGTGCAGAACGCTATCGGCGATGACCGCTCGGGCGCGGCTTTCGAGGCATCCGAAAACGGCGGAAGCGTCGTTGTTGTCTGCAACGGAAAGCCTGCGCACGCGTCCACTCCCGAAACGGGAATAAACGCCGTGACCGCGCTTATCTCACTCATAAACAGATTGCCGATGAAGGAGCTTATCTCGCGCGATATCCTGCGAGCGTTAGAGCGGTTTTTCCCGCACGGCGAGACCGACGGCGGCGCTCTGGGACTTAAATGCTCCGACGACAGCGGCGCGCTTACCGCGGTGCTGAGCGTTCTTGACATGGACGGCAGCGTTTGCTGCGGCTACATAGACGTGCGGTTCCCGACCTGCGCTAAGCTCGGGGATATCGAGGAAAAAGAGCGCTATTCTCTCGAACGCAGAGCCAACCTGAAGCTGGACGTTATCCTCGGCGACGAGCCGCATACAGTCCCCGAAAACAGCCCGTTTGTACAGACGCTGCTTTCGGTTTATGAGAATATCGAGGGCGAGCCGGGGCGTTGTCTCGCTATCGGCGGGGGAACGTATGTTCACAATATCGAGGGCGGCGTGGCGTTCGGAGCCGAGCGCGGCGACACCGACTATCATATGCACGGCGACAACGAATTTGTAACGACAGAGGAGCTGTTGAAGGACGCGGAGCTGTTCGCAAACGTAATAGCAAAGGTCTGCGGATAAGGCAACGCCGCACAAGGATTTTCAAAGGGAAGTGAAGGTATGAGAAAAATTGTATTTTTCGCGGTTTTATCGCTGCTTTCACTTATGCTGTGCGGCTGCCGCACTACCCATGAAGACCCGAACGTCACCGAAAGCGTCATAAGCGACGGAGAAATGTACACTATCTTTGAAAACGGAGAACTGAAGATCACAGACGGCGAAACGCTCTATATCGAGGGAAAAATGCTCTGCCACAAGGGCGGCAGGATAACCGTCGAACAGGGCGGGAGCCTGATGATAAACGGCGAGCTGGAGCTTGCGGGGGAGCTGTTCCTTGACGGTTTTCTGGGAATTTCCGAGAACGCCTCCGTTTACGGCGAGGGAAGCGCTTCGATAAACAGCTTCAATGACATCTACTGCGAGGGCAGCTTTACAGCTGAGATAATTCCTCCAAAACCCGTGATAACCGACGGAGTGACCTCTGTCGGCGGCGTTGTAATTGTCAACAAGAAGATCCCCATTTCTAAGGAATACGGCAGGGGACTTGACTGGGACGTTATCTCGGCTCTCAATAAAATGCGCAAGGAATCGGGCTATGAGATGAAGCTGATCTCGGGCTTCCGAAGCTATGGGACGCAGGTGGACGTCTACAAAAACTGGTGCGAGCGGGACGGCGTGGAGGCTGCCGAGACCTATTCCTCCCGACCCGGGCACAGCGAGCATCAGACGGGACTTACGGTTGACATCACCAACACCGAGGAGGAATACGCCTACACCGACGAAGGCAGGTGGGTCGCCGAAAACTGCTATAAATACGGCTTTGTGATCCGCTATCCTAAGGGCAAGGAGAGCGTTACGGGCTATACCTACGAGCCGTGGCATTTGCGCTATCTCGGAAAAAGCACCGCGAAGCTGGTTTTCGACAGCGGGCTTACGCTGGAGGAATTTCTGGGAGTAGAGGGCGGAGGATACTATCAGAGTTCTGCAGACTTCATGATGGGTTTATATTAAAGCCTGTGTGTGAATTGATTTCTATAAACTGAGCCTGTTATAAAATAACAGGCTTTTTTGTGTGATTTTGTACAAAATTAATAGAAACTATTGACACGGGTTGGCTTTTTATGGTATAATTAATGATAAGAACGTTGTAACCTTACAGCAATCAATGTTCAATATAGTTCTACAAATTATTGGGAACAGGGAGCGGCAGCCTGCCGCTATAATTAATAATTAAGAATGTTGTAACATTACACAGCAACATTTGAAAGGAGAATCTGTTATGGCGGATAAGATCAAGGAAACTTTGGAAAAGCTGGCGACGCTTTCACAGCAGGAGAAGCAGCTTTTCACCGATATGGAAGCCGCGTTTAAGGAATACAACGATTATTGCAGCTCGTCGGACGTTGATTTGAAGGAGAAGATTGACGAGATCAACGAGAAGATCGGCAAGCTGGATTATTACATCGACTATGCCAAGGAGCACGCCCAGGCAAGCGAGCTTGAGGAGGCTCCCGAGGCATTCGAGACGCCCGAGGGAACCCTTGAGAGCATCCGCCAGACGATAAAGCTGGATTCCCGAAACGACGTAAACGCCGAGACGCTCTATACAAAGGCGACGGGAATGAAGAAGTTCTACGAGGAGAAGATCGAGAACACCCGCAAGCTCATCGAGGGCAGCAAGGTGCAGGCAAAGCGCCAGTACGACAGCGACGTCGCTTCGCTCAACGACCGCAAGGAACAGCACGACGCTCAAGTCAAAGAATACATAGCCTCCGAGGATTTCAAGGATTACTTGAAGCTGCTGAGCTTCGACAAGGCGGCGTTCAACAGCACGGGTACTGCGAATCTCACCGAAAAGAGCTTTGTAAGCCTCGGTCAGCGCAGAGCGAAGCTGACTGTTCCGATGGAGATCGAGCAGGAGCTGTCGCTTTCCTCAAACGGCGAGTACAACTCCGCCGCGCACACCATCGGCGCGCCTATCCATGTTTCGATGGAGAACGGCAGCGTTCTCTACCTCGATTTTGACGAGAAGAACAAGCAATATCTTTTCGGCGGAATTCAGCGCCTGCTGCTTAATATCACCAAATATTTCGGGCAGGACATCACGGATATCCTGTTCTGCGAGCCGCAGACCAACGACCCCGAGTGTCTGGGACATATCGCGGCTTTAAGCAGGGGCGAAGACCCGCTCATCACGTTCCCGACCTCCGCGGAGGAGGCAGAGGGAAAGCTGCTGGAGATATGCTCGAAGATCGAAGGACACCCCACGCCCGATAAGGTAACGCGCGTTGTCGTTCTGCACGGATTCCCCGAGAATTACGGCTTCAGCGTCAAGGACCGCGTTCTGAATATGTGCAAGAAAGCGTCGGAGAACGGAGTTATCGTGGTATTGACCCACGACAGCGCCGCCGCCGAGAGCGATCTCGAAAAGGAGATCCGCGAGCTTGCTCTGTCCGTGAGAAGCAGAAACGGCGGCTTCTGGATCGAAAAATACCGCGAGAGCTTTTTCTGGTATTCCGCGCCCTCCGATCTTCCCGAGGACGTTCGCAGAACTTATGTAGAACAGCGCCGTCAGCAGGCGGCTCCCGCTCCCGAACCTGCGCCTACTCCCGCTCCCGTTGCCGAGCCGGATGCTCCGGAGACTCCAGAGACTCCAGAGACTCCAGAGCCTACGCCTACGCCTGCGCCTGTCCCCCCCGTTTCCGAGAATGAACCCGAGGAGGAAATGGTTCCCATGCCGGAGCCCAAGGCGGAGGAACCCGAGGAGGAGATGGTTCCCATGTCGGAACCCGAAGCGGAGGCAGAACCCGAGGAGGAAATGCTCCCCATGCCCGAGCCCGAGGCGGAGGCAGAACCCGAGGAGGAAATGCTCCCCATGCCGGAACCCGAGGCGGAGGAAGAACCCGAGGAGGAAATGCTCCCCATGCCGGAACCCGAAGCGGAGGCAGAACCCGAGGAGGAAATGCTCCCCATGCCGGAACCCGAAGCAGAGGCAGAACCCGAGGAGGAAATGCTACCCATGCCGGAGCCCGAAGCAGAGGCAGAACCCGAGGAGGAAATGCTACCCATGCCGGAGCCCGAGGCGGAGGAAGAGCCCGAAGAGGAGATGGTTCCCATGCCGGAACCGGAACCCGAACCCGAGCCTATTCCCGCGCCCGTAACGCAGGTTCGCAGGGTCGAGCCGCTGCCGCCTAAGGAGCCTAAGCCGTTCTCGGTATCGGTGGTTTCCGAGCTTCACGAAACGCTCCCGCCGCCCGAGCCCGAGCCTACTCCCGAGCCTGTTGCGGAGCCTGTAACTAAGGAACCCGAGGTTCCCAAAACCGAAGAAAAGGCGACCGAAGCTCAAAAACCCGAGACAAATGCCGCGGAGGTTCCTCAAAAACAGGAGACAAGCGGCAAGGGCAAGCGCACGCTTCCGAGCGTTGAGATAGGCAAGGACGTTGAGGACGTTCCGAAGTCGCTGGATATCGGCGGAAATATCACATATATCTGCGGCAAGCGCGGCGACGAGCGCACCAGGCTGTCGGATATGATAATCGCGAAGATAGCCGCGGACACTCACCCCGACGACGCCGAGCTGTGGATATTCGATTGCGGCGACGGCGAGCTGCTGAAGTACGCCGACGACCCCGCAGCGCATATCAAGTATCTGGTAAGCGACAACAGCGCCGAGACCTCGTTCGATCTGACGGACATTCTCGACGGAGAGCTTGCGCGCCGCATTGCGGTGTTTAAAGAAAACGGCTGGAAGAAATTCAAGGCTGTCCCCGCGGACGCTTATCTGCCGAACATCGTGGTGGTAATAAACGAGTTTCCGAGGTTCAGGGAGAATATCGCGAACGGACCTAAGTATTTCGGAAGAAATTACAGCGAAAAGCTCAACAGGATCTTCAAAAACTGCGGCGATTACGGTATACATTTCATTTTGTTCGGGGAATTCTTCTCCGACAACGGCGCGCGCCCCGACTGCTTCAAAAACTGCGCCGTTCACAGCGCGGCGGCGGTTGCCTGCCATGACGCGGGCGTTCGCGAGATGTTCGGCGACATAAAGCTCTATGAGAACGAGATCGAATCGCTGAAAAAGGTTCCCGCGGGCTGCGCGTTCATCGCCGAGGAGAACAGCACCAACGGACTTACGCTGGTTCGCTTCGTAGGAAAGCCCGCCGAGATCAAGGCGCGTTATACCGTTGTTTCGGAATACTCCGATGACGCGGATTGCTATGTTGACAAGTGTCCGATCATTGCCGACAAGAAGTCCCAGAGCACCTACGCTCAGCACGCCGACGAGCGCGAGCGGATCATTTCCGAGCGCGATCCCGACGAAACGCTGCTGTTTTTGGGCGATCCCTGCCGTTTCGCGTCGGAATATCCCGTGCGGATATTCAACAGCTTCGGCGAGAATCTTCTGATGATAGCTCCCGCGCACGAGAAAAAGAACGCGGTAAGCGTTATCATAGCGGCGGTATCGTCGCTGTGCGAGCAGGGAGTTCCTGTTGAGATACTCGCTTTCAAGACCAATCCCGTTTACGCGGAGCTTATGCGCGCGGGCGGTGCGGACGGAATAACCGTATTCGAGGACGACGCTGCCGTAAAGCGCGTTAAGGAGCTTTCCGCGGAGATCGCAGAGGGCAAGTCCGACAACACGTTTGAGATCGTTTTGGGCGGAGACCTGCTGATCGCCGCTATGCACGCCGAGGATTCCTCCGGCGACCTCAGACGCGCCCTGGTAAAGGGTCCGGGGCTTGGAGTTCACTTCATCTTCGCGGCTCTCGGAGCGGCTCAGATGGCAAGCGGATTTACCGCGCTGTTCAGACACAGGGCTGTGTTCGCGTGTGCGTATACCGACGCTGAGAAGGTGCTGCGCGATCCCAACTGCGGACTTCCCGAAAACGCGTTCAGACTGTCGAACGACAGCGACGAGCTTACGATGGTTCCTTATATAATTTAAAGCAGGTGATATTATGAGTTTGATTGAAGATATTGCGGCTCTGGGAGTGGACGTCGAGGACGCCATGGGGCGTTTTATGGACAATTCCGCGCTGTATGAAAGAATGCTGCGTAAGCTGCCCAAGCTGATCGAAGAGGTTCCCGTTATGGAATTTATCGAGTCGGAGGACTTTGACACCGCGCTTTCCAACGCTCACGCCATAAAGGGAGTTGTGGGAAATCTCTCGATAGTTCCTCTTCACGAGAAATATACGCAGATAATGGAATATTTCCGCGACGGCGATTTCGCGAAAGCCAGGGAAGTCCTCGAGGAAACGCTGACGCTTCAGCAGCAGATCGTGGACTGCATTAACAAATACAATTAATTCAGCGAAAAGGACGGGTGCTTGTGAAAAATTCGATTTTAATTGTGGACGACCAGGAGATCAACCGCGTTCTCATCGCGGAGCTGTTCAGGGAAGAGTATAATATATTCGAGGCAGAAAACGGCAAACAGGCTCTGGAAATTCTCGAAAAAAACAGCGACATCGCGGCTGTTATGCTGGATCTGATAATGCCTGTAATGGACGGCATGGAGGTGCTTTTCGAGCTTAACCGCACGGGAAAGATCTATCATATCCCGGTGTTCATTATCACTGCCGCCGACAACACGCAGATGCTTGCCGAGGCATACGGACTGGGCGCGGTGGATATAATCCCAAAGCCGTTCAGAATGATCTTCATAAAGAGCCGTATAGAGAATATCATCGAGCTTTACCGCCACAGAAACGAGCTGGTCGAGGTGGTGGAGGACAACGTCGGGAAGATCAACAAAAACACCTACAAGCTGGTGGAATCGCTGGCGGCATTGGTGGAATTCCGCGACGGCGGCTCGTCGGAGCACGAAAAGCAGGTTCGGCACATTACAAAACATCTGATGACAATTCTCGGAGCGATGTATCCCGAGTATGAATTCGACCCCGCGACAGTTGACAAGATAAGCATTGCCAGCGTGCTTCACGATATCGGAAAGATAGCGGTATCCGACAGCATTCTCAAAAAGCCCGAAAAGCTCACCGATGAGGAATTCGAGGCGGTCAAGACCCACACGACGCGCGGCTGCGATATTCTCGCGGAAATGCCCGAGGGCGTTGTGGATCAGGAGACCTTCCGTTACTGCTTCGATATCTGCCGCTATCACCACGAGCGCTGGGACGGAAGCGGTTATCCCGACGGACTTTCGGGTAACGACATTCCCATCTGGGCGCAGGCGGTCGGGCTTGCGGACGTATACTCAAGTCTTATAAGTCCGCGCGTTTACAGAGACGCCTTCGACAGCGAGACCGCATTGCAGATGATAAGAGACGGCAAGTGCGGCAGCTTCAACCCGAAGCTTTTGAAAGCGTGGGAGAAGCTCGTAGACGAAGGGTATTTCACGAAATAAAACAAACACGGCGGGGCTAAAACCCCGCCGGATTAATGTAGAATTGACAATTGATAATTGACAATTTCGGTTGCGCCTTCGGCGCATATTTAAATTACGTCGGCGAAGCCGACACCATAATTATCCATTATCAATTATACATTATCAATTATCTTAGACACCATTTGCAAAGCGGGCTGATAAAAACAGCCCGCTCTTAACTATTCCACAAACTCAAAATCAATAAACCCGCCGTTTACGTTTACGGACGTGCATTTTATCTTCACCTTGTCGCCGACGGTGAATATCTTCCCGTTCGCGGCGCCGGTGAGGATAACCCCGTGCTGAACCTCGTAATCCCCCGCGGGGAGCTTGGAAACGGGCACCATGCCCTCGACGGTATTGTCAAGCGCGACGAAAACTCCGCTGGGCGAAACTCCCGAAATAAAGCCCTCGTATTCCTCGTCGAGGTGATTTTTCATATATTCCGCCATGTAGAGGGTCTCGCATTCGCGCTCTGCCTTGACCGCCGAAAGCTCGGTTGTGCTTGCGCGCATGGACGCCTCGGCAGCGAACTTCTGGTATTTCTTGGTGAGCTTTTCGATGTTCAGCGCGTAGACATAGTCGGTGAGAATTCTGTGGATCGCAAGGTCGGCGTAGCGTCGGATGGGCGAAGTGAAGTGCGCGTATTCCGGCATAACCAGACCGTAGTGCCCAAGCGGCTCGTCGGAGTATTTCGCTTTCATCATTGTGCGGAGAACTATGCGGTTGATGACTATGTACTTGTCGGAATCCTTGTTGTCGCGGAGAATTTTTGCGAGATCGGCAGCGGTGGAACGCTCGCTGATCGTGTCACCGGGGTTTATACCGAGAGCCGTCAGCGTGTCGCCGAGAGCCAGCAGCTTTTCCGCGGCGGGAGCCTCGTGGATTCTGTAAACAAACGGGAACTTTTCTTTCATTGCGAGTGAAGCCGCGGCGTTGTTCGCCATAAGCATGAATTCCTCGATAATGCGTTCCGCAACGCCCCGCTCGCGCGGCTTAACGTCGATGCAGCGCCCCTCGTCGTCGGTAACGATCTTTGTTTCAACGGTGTCGATCTCGGGAGCGCCGCGGTTTATGCGGTTTTTTTCGAGAATTTCCGCAAGCTCCCGCATTATGGGGATCCTGTCGATAACGCGGGAATACTTCTCCTTTATTTCGTCGGAAGCCGTGCCGTCGAGAATCTTGTTGACCTCCGAGTAAACGCCCTTAACGCGGCTTCTGATAACGGATTTCTCAAATCTGTAGGAAAGCAGCTTCCCCTGCGGGGAAACATCCATCAGGCAGGAGAACGCCAGCCTGTCCACGTTGGGATTAAGCGAGCAGATGCCGTTGGACAGCTCCTTTGGGAGCATCGGCACCACCATATCCGCGTAGTAGATGGACGTCCCACGGAAAAACGCCTCGTCGTCGAGAGCGGTGCCTTTTTTGACGTAGTGGGAAACGTCCGCAATGTGAACTCCCAGCTTATAGCCGTTCTCGGTCTTGGCTATGGAAATAGCGTCGTCGATATCCTTGGTGTCCGCGCCGTCCATCGTGAAGATCGGCTCGCCGCGAAGATCCAGCCTGCGCGTTACCTCGTCGGGGTCGGGTTCGTCGATGTTCAGCTTGGAAGCCTCCGCGAGAACCTCGTCGGGGAATACCGTGTGCAGATTATTCACCAGCATATACGCCTCGGCGCCGGCTCGCGCGTTCTCGGAAGAGCCGAAAACTCCCTCGACAGCGACGGTGTGGTCGAAATGCCTCTCGCCGCGTTTTTTTATTGAGAACGCCACCTTATCTCCGACGTGAAGCGGCACAGCGCCCGCCTTTGAGATAACAAGCGGCTCGCCGCAGAGCTTGTCGGGAAGCACCATCAGACGGTTCCCCTCGGCGACGATAACGCCCGAAAGCAGCATATCGCTCTCCTTAATAACCGCCATTACTACCGCCTCGGGGCTTCTGTCCTCGTAAGCGTCGGCGGTCTTTTTCGCGAGAACCGTGTCCCCGGGTATCGCGCCGCCAAGATCCCGTCCGCGCACGAAAAATTCCGTGGGAAGCTCGCCGTTATGCTGAATGAATCCCGACTTCACCGAAACGTTCATGACCGTGGCTTCAAAATACAGCCCGGAATCCTTTACACGCCAGACGCCCTTTTTGTTGGTGACATCGCCGAATTTCTTCATGGAATTCAGCGTGTCCGAGAGCTTTTTCATATTTTTCTTGGTGAACTCCAGCGCCTTGCCAAGCTCCTTTTCGGACATACCGTCCTCGCCCGCGCGGTATAGCTTTGATAGAATGGAAATTTTCAGCTTGTTCATATTCTTTCCTCTCAATTTATATGGAATTAAACAAAAGACAGGCTTTCGCCTGCCGATTGTAATTGATTGTTTATTCCGCGGAACTGTCTGTCGAATTATCCGAATTGTCAGCCGAGCTGTCGGACAGGTCGGAAACGTTGGACGAAATGGAAGAATTGCTCGAATTGTTCTCGGTGCCCTTGCCGCCCCAGTATACGTTGATCACGTTTACCGCAAGCGCCAGAACAAAGAATATGATAGCCGCCGCAACGGTCGCCTTGTTGAGCATTGCTTCCTTGGTCCTGCCGGCGTTCTTCTGGAAAAAGCTGTCTGCCGTAGAACCCGAGATAGTCTGTGACATCTGAGTTTTCGTATCCTTCATAAGAACCACGATAACTATAAACACGCACGCGACGATCAGAACGATCGCGCTGATAATTTCAAAAATACCCATATCAGTGAACTTCCTCCGAAAAAAATAGTCAATAAATATCAATACCTACTAAGTATAACACATTCCCATTAAAATTTCAAGTATTTTTCCGAAAAATTTTCAAATATTTTTATAGAATCAATAAAATAACGCCATAAAACTTGACAGAAAGAAATTTATATGTTATAATAAAAGAGAGTGTATATGCAATATTGGGTGAGAAGCTATGGTAAAAGCGGTAATATTCGATATGGACGGGCTTTTGCTCGATACCGAAAAGCTGCTGGTGCGGTTTTGGGTAGAAGCGGCAAACAAAGCGGGCTTCCCGATGACGAGGGATCAG
Organism: Oscillospiraceae bacterium; assembly: GCA_022508965.1. Lineage (GTDB taxonomy): Bacteria > Bacillota > Clostridia > Oscillospirales > Ruminococcaceae > CAG-115. The sequence continues at coordinate 6,957 of JAFLUD010000032.1, read as the reverse complement.
GCGCTGGGTCTTCGGTCGCTTCACAGAAAATTCGCCATACCGTATTTAAAAGAGCTTTTCGGAGAGGAATTTGATTACGATACCGTCCGCACCCGCAGAATGGGGCTTATGAGCAGCTATCTTGCAGATAATCCTCTCGAGCTTAAAAGCGGAGCGCGGGAGCTGCTCGATTACCTCAATTCCCAGAAAATCCCTGCGGCGATCTGCACCGCGACGGATTATGAGCGCACGCGCGATTACCTGTCGCAGACGGGGATATTCGAGCGCTTTGACAGAATAGTGTGCGCGACTATGGTGGAATACGGCAAGCCCAGACCCGACATCTATCTGTATGCCGCGGAACAGTTGGGGCTAAAGCCTTTGGAATGCGTCGCGCTTGAGGATTCTCCGAACGGCGTGAGATCGGCGGCGGACGCGGGCTGCATCACGGTAATGGTGCCCGATCTGACGCAGCCGGACAGCGAGCTTAGCGGCTTGATTTATGAAAAAGCCGATTCGCTGAAGGACGTTATACATATTATAGATAGCTTAAAGAAGAAATGACGAGAAAACAAAACGGGGTGAGATCATGAGTGAAAATGACGCTAGCTTGAAGATCGACGCGAGGGTGGAAATAACCTGCGATCCGAGCGGTAAGTATGCCAATATGTTCATACACGCGCCCGTTCACGGCGGAAAAGAGGCTACCTATGACATGGTCATGGAGCAGATAAGCAAATGCGGCATCACCGTGAATATCGACGAGGTAAATATTAAAAAGGTCATCCATGAGAGAATATACAATCTTTCCATGATGGTGGCGAACGCCATAATGCCGAAAAAAGGCGCGAACGGTTATGTCAACTACCGCTTCGACAAGGAGCATCAGCACAAGCTCAAGCCCCATCAGAACGAGTTTGGAATAGCCGATTACCGCGAGCTTAATTCGATAGTTCCCATTCACAAAAACGACGTCATAGCCGACATCGTATTGCCTACCGAGGGAACTCCGGGCATGAACATATACGGGCAGGAGCTTCCCGCCGAGCCGGGCGAGCCGACAAAGGCTCCCCTCGGCAAGAACACGCTGCTCACCACCGACGGCACGAAGATAGTAGCTGCCTGCGACGGACATCTCATCTTCGGCAACGGCTGCTTCCAGGTGGAGGAGGCTGTTGTGATAAAGACCGACGTTGACGTTTCGGTGGGGAATATCAGCTTCTTCGGCGATATCCACATAAAAGGCAACGTTATGGAAGGCTTCACCATAAACGCCGGCAAGAATATCAAGATCGACGGAAGCGTTTTCAGCGCGGAGGTCGTTGCGGGCGGCGACGTTACGATAGTCGGCGGCTGTATCAATTCTAAGGTGACCTGCGACGGAAACGCCGATATCGGTTTTTGTGAGAACGCCGAGATATTCGCAAAGGGCGACCTGGTCTCCAAGCAGTTCGCGTTCTGCAATGCGTTCTGTTACGGTGCGCTCACCGCTAAGACCAATACGGGCGTAATTCTCGGAGGAAAGGTGACCTCCATGCACGATATAACCGCGGGAATAATCGGTTCTAGCAAATACACTCCCACGGAGGTCTATATCGGCGACGGCTCGGTGCTGTTTTTGAGAAAGCGCGAGGCGGAGGCTGATCTTAAGGAGTCGATGAGAATATTCGATTCCGCGATAAAGAACCTCACATTCCTAAAACAGCGCAAGATAGCGCAGGGCGGCGAGCTTACCGACGCCCAGAAGCAGCAATACCGCCAGGAGACCCAGAACAAGCTGCTGCACGCGCTTAGAAAGACCGAGCTTCAGGCGGTTATAGACAAGCTAGACGAGGACATAAAGAACAAGGACGCTCTGAGCGCGAAATGCGGCACGATCTATCCGGGCGTGAAATTCACGATAAATTTCCTTACGCTGGAGATACCCGAGGTAACGGTGCGCTCGCGCGTTACGATCATCGACGACAAGCTGGCGATCGTACCTATGTAAATATTCCAAAAAGATAAAACGGGGAAAATATGCAGGGCATTAGGAGATCATAATGAAAAACAATATCATGATCATTGTTGTTGTAACGGTGGTTGCTATCGCCGTTATAATGACGGTAATTTTAGCAAGCGTCTCAAACAGCTCCGGAAAAACCACATCCGACGGAAGCGATCCGTCGTATTCGTCCACAGCCCCCAACGGCACGGATCCTTACCCCAACGGCGGCGAAAGCTCCGGAGGGAATACCCCCGGCACTACGCCGAACGGCGATTCTTACGACGCGGCAGCCGTCGAGGGAATAGTAGCGACCGCGAATTCCCTTATCGGAGTGCCGTTTGAAGAAAACGGCGCGACGCCCGACGGCTTTGACAATTCGGGATTTATTTACTATGTTCTGCGGGAGAACGGCTATCTTACCTGTCCGCGCACGACCGAGGGTCAGGCGAAGATGGGCGCTACCCTTAAGCTCTCCGAGCTTAAAAGGGGAGACCTGGCGTTCTTTAAAAACGAGGACGACACCTTCCCGGGCTTCGGCGGAATATACATCGGCGGCGGCAAAATGATCGCCTGCCTTATGCCGGGAACCGGCGTCAAGGAAGTGGACATCACCACTCCCTATTACAGCAGCAGCTTTTTCTGCGGAATAAGCCTGAGTTAATGGAATCACAGAGCCGTCACGCTATGAGACGGCTCTTTGGCGGTATAACGAAGGTCACCTCTTAAAACCTTGTTTGAGGAAAAATCGCCATGATACGCCGTCTGCGGCGTCAAACCTCCTCGCAAGTCATACAGCCTTGCTTCGTCGGCTTTCAGGGCGATTGCTTGCAATCGTTCGTGCAGCCGACGACAACATACGTCCCTGCCGATTTTTCCTTCTCAAACCGGTTTTTAGAGGTTCCCCCGCGAATCATAAAAAATGAGGAATATAAAGCTATGAAAACGGTTTTGGTTGACAACAGCCTGTGCGCGTTTACGCTGCGCGACGACGCGGAACCCGAGCACATCTACAATTACATACGGGCGCTGGGCGAGGCGGGCGTGAGATATGTCGAGCTGGACTTCCGCACGCTTATGAAGCTGGGAAAGCTCCCGCGCGGGGTGGGCTATATTTTCCGGCTGGTCGATCCGATGTTTATGAGCCTTACCGAGCTGTACGATTTTGATTATATGCTGCTGACATTCCCCGATCTGAGGAAGAATATAAAGACCCCGATCCCCGTGATGCTGGGATTCCCCGACAACATCGAGCCGTCAAACAAGGCGTATCAGTATGCGCGGCATCTTCTCGACGGGGAAATAACCGCGGTACGGATCCGCAGGAGCTTTGATATGATGAGCCACGGAGAAGCCTTCGGGTATGTGAATTACCTCAAGAATATATTCCCCGTGCCTATTGATATATGTCCGACGAACGAGGGCAAGACCGCGCTGGACTGCGCCGTAAAGCTCTCGGCGGCGAATATCGACACCCTCACGCTCACAATGGGGCACCCCGAGCGGTTCTGTTCGCTGGACGAGTATCTGTTCACGCTGCTGACGGTGTTCGACAGGCTCCCGAACGAGTACAATCTTTCGGCGCTTTGCAAGGTGTCGGTATTTCAGCGGTTTATCTTCCGCAACTGCAGCGGCGACGAAATGCTTAGGATGATGGATCTTCTCGACCACGACATTCATTTTCTGAGGAATGTCGACACGGGCGGGCGGGTACCGCTGAGGGTGACGCTCAAAGCGGCGGCGTATCTTCAGAAAACGTTCGTTTCCGCGCTAGACAAAATGGCGCGCGAGGAAGAGATCCCCGAGGACGTTTTCGAGGACCTGCGGGAAGCGATGAACCGGTTCGACGTTTCGTTTTTTAATGAGAATATTCTCCGAAACAAGCGCCGCACGTTCTTAAACTGATCAAGGAGCTGTAAAAATGATAAAGCTGATTGCAAGCGATATGGACGGAACCCTGCTTGACGACGAAAAGCGGCTTCCCGAGGATTTTCCGGAGGTGCTGGAAAGCCTTCTGCGTCAGGGAACGGCGTTTGCCGTGGCGAGCGGACGTACATACAAAGCGCTGGATCATCTGTTCCCCGAAGAATACCGCAACAGGATATCCTATATCTGCGACAACGGCGCCTGCACGGTTCACGGCGGAAAGCCCGTAAACGTTTCCACGCTTGGCAGAGCGACGTTTGAGGAGCTTTTGAACGTCTGCGACGATATAGGCGACTTAAAGCTAGTGGTATGCGCGGAAAACGGGGTCTTTCACCTTCGCGACACCGAGGAATTTTATCACGAGGTGGGGAGATACTACAAAGATCACAGTATAGTCGAAAAATTCACCGATATCACGGGCGATATATATAAGCTGGCTATCTGCGATATGCGGGGAACTATGGTTCACGGAAAGCCCGCTCTGGATAAGATCTTCGGCGAGCGGCTGTCGGTTTTGGTGTCCGGCGAGATCTGGATGGACGTAATGCCCGGGGGAGTAAGCAAGGGCAAGGCGTTGGCGGCGCTTCAGGAAATGCTGGGAGTGACGCGCGAGGAAACTATGGTTTTCGGGGATTACTTTAACGACGTGGAAATGCTGATGCTGGCGGATTGGAGCTTTTGTATGGAGAACGGCCACGAGGACGTGAAGAAGCTGTGCCGCTTTACCGCTCCCGACAACAATCACGGCGGGGTTACCGACTGCATAAAGCGTTACGCGCTGGTTTAACGGAGAAATAATATGGAGATCGCGTTAATTGTAGTTTTAATATTATTGTCCGCCTTTTTTTCGGCGTCCGAGACGGCGTTTTCAAGCGTCAACAGGATACGCCTCAAGGGAATGGCAGAGAACGGCTCGCGTTCGGCGGGGCGCGCGCTTAATATTCTCAAAAAATACGACAAGGCGCTTACCACCATTCTCATAGGGAACAACATCGTAAACATCGCCACCTCGTCGCTGGCGACTATTCTTGCGATAAAGATAGTGGGCGAGGCGTACGGCTCGCTTGCCGCGACGCTCGCAACGACGCTTGTGGTGCTGATCTTCGGCGAGGTGATCCCCAAGGGCATAGCCAAGGATCACGCCGAGGGAGTGTGCATCGGCGTTTCGGCGGTGATAGCATTTCTGATGCTGATATTCACGCCGTTTTCGGCGTTGTTCATACTGCTCAAAAACGGGATAAGCCGCCTGTTTCACAGCAAAAACTCCGTTTCCGTAACCGAACAGGAGCTTATGGCGATCATCGACGAGATCGAGGACGAGGGCGTTTTGGAGCAGCAGGAGAGCAATCTTGTGCGTTCGGCGCTGGAATTTGACGAGATAACCGTCGACGAGATAATCACGCCGCGCGTTCGTGTAGTGGCGGTGGACGTTACCGACAGCGCCGAGGAGGTGCGCGAAAAGTTCCTGCGCGAGGAATATTCCCGTATGCCGGTCATCGAGAAAACGCTTGACAGCATCATCGGCGTTATCAATGAAAAGGATTTCATAAAGGCGTATGAGCAAAAGGGCAGCGAGCTTACCGTCGGCGAGCTTATACAGGAAACCATCTATTTTCCGTGTATGCTTAAGATCTCCGAGGTCTTGAGGACTATGCAGAAGAAAAAGTGCCACATGGCGGTGGTTCTCGACCAGCACGGCGGAACGCTTGGCATTGTGACTATGGAGGATCTGCTCGAGGAGCTTGTCGGCGAGATCTGGGACGAATCCGACGAGGTGCGAAGCCCGATAACCGCGATAACCGACAGGATATTCTCCATCTACGGCGAGGTCTCGCTGAATTCTCTGAGAAGATTTCTTGCCGGCAGGGATATAGAGCTTCAGATCGACAGCGAGGCGCATACCGTCGCGGGGTGGGTGCTGGAGCTGTTCGGGAGCATTCCGCGAAACGGCGCGAAAGTCGAATCGGACGATTGCATAGTAACGGTAATGGAAACCGCGGGACTGCGGGTAAATAAAGTGAAGCTGGAGCTTAAGGAGAAGCCGTCGGAGGACTGAGCGTTGAAAAATTTCTACTTGCTGATAATTGTGATCTCAGGCTTGTATCTGTTTGCACAGACGGTGGCTTTCGTGTTTTTCGGGAAGATATTCTTCCCCGACGCGGGCGAGCTGTTTGAGAACAACAAGGAAAAAAGCCTTATGCAGACGGTTTTCCCGAAGAATATGCTGCGGCTTATCATCGTTATATTCGCGGGAGCGCTGGCGGGCGTTCTGATGGACGCCGCGGGGCTTGACGGAGTGATCTCTCTGCCGCTGGCGGCGGTCGCGGGGATCACCGTGAATTTTGTGATCAGCACGGTTTTTTCGCCTATTTATCTCAAATTCCGCAAGAGCGGCGAGCCGTCCGACGAGGAGCTTTCGGGGCTTTCGGCGGTGGTTGTCGAGGAAATCGACGACGAGAGCTTCGGCATTATCTCCGTAAAGCACGGCACGAAAAGCTATCTTATGCGCGCCATAACCGCAAACGGGCGGTTTATTCCCAAAGGAAAAAAGGTAATCGTAATATACGCTCAGGACGGCTGCTGCTTTGTCGAAAGCGAGGAGCATTTTTGCGATATTCTCTTTGAAGAAGAATAAAATACGCATAAAATACGCGGATAATTCAAAAAAATATGAAAAAAATATAAAAAAGTGCTTGACAATTATTGAAAAGTGTGGTAAAATAGAGATACCTCGAATGGGGTTTATTTTTTTGTGCTTTTTTAGAAAACGCAGAAAATCCCCGTTTAGAACCGATTCGCATAGTCCGAAAAGGACGGATTTGCGAAGAAATTTTTTCGATAACAAGGAAAAACTTCGCAGGCGTACTTGATGTACGTCAAGAAGTTTTGACGCGGTTAGCGGAAAAATTTCCGCAAAGACGCCTTTGAGAGGCTGTGTGAATCGGTTCTTAGCCGCAATTCCGCGCCGAGGGAGGCAATAATCCCGGGGAATCCCGGGAAAGAAAATAGGAGGTGCCGAAAGTGAGAGTAAAAATTACGTTGGCGTGTTCGGAGTGCAAACAGCGCAA
>JAFLUD010000031.1 GCA_022508965.1 Oscillospiraceae bacterium | reverse complement strand
ATTGATTTTAAAAAAATCCTTGAAAAAAGCCAGAATTTGTGCTATACTGATAATTGGAGGACTATATCTGGCATTTCTCGGAAATTTGAAAGGAGATATTATATGTACAAAGACCTGGTAGATACTATCGGATATCTTGGCGGCTTCGATAAGGAAGTAGCCGACGCAATGGGGTTGGAGCTTTCGCGTCAGAAGCGCAATCTCGAGCTTATCGCAAGCGAGAACATTGTGTCTCCCGCGGTAATGGCGGCAATGGGAAGCGTGCTCACAAATAAATACGCGGAGGGCTATCCCGGCAAGCGCTATTACGGCGGCTGCGAGGATGTTGATATTGTGGAAACCATCGCGATCGAGCGCGCAAAGAAGCTCTTCGGCGCGGAGTTCGCAAACGTCCAGGCGCATTCGGGCGCGCAGGCGAATACAGCGGTGTATTTCGCGCTGATAAACCCCGGCGACACTGTTATGGGAATGAGCCTCGCCCACGGCGGACACCTCACGCACGGTTCACCCGTAAACATATCCGGTAAGTATTACAACTTTGTGCCTTACGAGCTGGACGAGGAGACTCAGCAGCTCAATTACGATACGATCCAAAAGCTCGCGGAGGAGAACAAGCCCAAGCTCATCGTAGCCGGAGCCTCCGCCTATCCGAGAGCCATTGATTTCAAGAGACTGAGCGAGATAGCAAAATCCGTAGGCGCGTACTTAATGGTAGATATGGCGCATATCGCGGGACTTGTCGCCGCCGGACAGCACCAGAACCCCGTTCCTTACGCGGACGTAGTCACCACCACGACCCACAAGACATTGAGAGGACCCCGCGGCGGACTTATTCTCACAAACAACGAAGAAATTGCCAAGAAGATAAATAAATCCATTTTCCCGGGAATCCAGGGCGGACCGCTCATGCACGTTATTGCTGCGAAAGCGGTGTGCTTCGGCGAGGCGCTGAAGCCCGAGTTCAAGGCATACGGCGAGCAGGTGGTAAAGAATGCCAAAGTATTGGCTGATACCTTGCTGGAAAAGGGCTTCGATCTCGTATCCGGCGGCACCGACAATCACCTGATGCTTGTAGACCTGCGCCCGTTCAATATCACGGGCAAGGAGCTTGAGACTCACCTCGACGAGGTCTACATCACGGTCAACAAGAACGCGATCCCCAACGACCCGCAGAAGCCCGCGTTCACCAGCGGCGTGAGAATAGGCACCCCCGCCGTCACCACACGCGGACTCAAAGAGGAAGACATGAAGATAATCGGCGAGTGCATTTACCTCACCGCCAAGGATTTCGAGAATTCCGCCGACAAGATCCGCTCTATGGTTACCGAGCTTACCAAGAAGTATCCTCTTTACGAGTGAGGTAATTCAACATGAATTATAAACAGCGTTGTATTCTTAAACTTATTTTAGGCATCTTTTTTGTAATTATCGGTGTAATTAGTTTGCGGTACTCTGTAATAAATAAATTCCTTATAGCAGCGTCTGTCCTTATTATATCAACAGGTGCTGTTCTCGGAAGGTCTGCGCTCAGAGGTCTTATGTGTAGTGCAATATTTGACAAGAAAAAAGATAAAGAGCTTAAAAAGCTCGAAGAAATGTACTCCTACGGCGAAATACCACAAGAGGAATATCTAGAGATAAAGATCAAGCTGTTAAACGCCGAGTACGACGATAGGTGATAATTCATTATGTTCAACAAAGAAATTGACGGCGGCAAGCCCTTCGATTGGGGCAAGACCTCCGAGGATTACGCGAGATTCCGGGATATTTATCCGCGGGAGTTCTACGAAAAAATAATCTCTCGCGGGCTTTGCGTGAACGGTCAGCGCGTGCTTGATCTGGGCACGGGAACGGGAGTTATCCCGAGGAATATGTCTCCATACGGCGCTAAGTGGGTCGGCACGGATATATCCGAAAACCAGATAGAGCAAGCGAGGCTGCTGTCGCAGGGAACGGACATAGATTATTATGCAGTTCCCGCCGAAAAGCTGGAATTCCCCGACAATTCGTTTGACGTGATAACCGCCTGCCAGTGCTTCTGGTATTTTGATCATGAGAAGATCGCCCCCAACCTGCACCGAATGTTAAAGCCGGGCGGCAAGCTGTTGCTGCTGTATATGGCATGGCTCCCGTTTGAAGATAAGATCGCGGGTGCCAGCGAGGAACTGGTTTTGAAATACAGCCCGAATTGGAGCGGCGCGGGAGAAACGGTGCATCCGATCGGGATCCCGAATTGTTATTTGAATTGCTTTGAGAATATTTATCATGAGGAATACCGCCTGCCTGTCCGTTTTACCCGTGAGTCATGGAACGGTCGAATGAAGGCTTGCAGGGGAGTAGGCGCGTCGCTGACGGAGGACGAGATCGCGCAGTGGGAAGCGGAGCATAAAAAGCTCCTCGAAGAGATCGCTCCCGAGGAATTTGAAATACAGCATTACGCGGCAATCAGAGAACTCAGGGCAAAGTAAACGTTAGGATTATAAAAAAGAAAGGAACAACAATATGTCAACCGTAAAAAATACAGAGGTACTCTATCGCGAGTATAACGAGATAGCGCCCATAGGGCTTATAGCGATGCGCGGAACGGAGGCGCTTGCGGAAAGGATCAACAATTACCTGACGCGCTGGGCGGACAGATACGGCCGCCCGAAACAGGAGTTTATGATCCGCAGCGAGTGCCCGCGCTTCTCGTCGGGCGACGCGAAAGGCCTCATAAAGGACACCGTCCGCGGCAAGGATCTGTTTATTCTCGTGGACGTAGGCAATTACAGCTGTACTTATAAGCTCTTTGACAGAGAGAACTATATGTCTCCCGACGATCATTACGCCGATTTAAAGAGAATAATCCAGGCTGCAAGCGGCAAGCCCCATAGGATCAACGTAATAATGCCGCTGCTGTACGGAGGCCGTCAGCACAGACGCTCCTACCGCGAGAGCCTAGACTGCGCGTTCATGCTCCAGGAGCTGCACGATATGGGCGTGCAGAACCTCATAACAGTTGACGCTCACGACCCGAGAGTATGCAACGCCATTCCGCTTATGGGCTTTGACAATGTTATCCCGTCCTATCAGGTGCTCAAAGCGATGTTAGGAGCGTTCCCCGATCTGGTGATCGACAAGGACAGCTTTATGCTGATAAGCCCCGACGAGGGCGCGCTCAGCCGTAATATGTTCTACGCCTCCGTTTTGGAGGTGGAAATGGGAATGTTCTACAAGCGCCGCGATTATTCCACGATAGTAAACGGCAGAAACCCCATAGTTGCTCACGAGTATCTTGGAACCTCCGTCGAGGGAAAGACGGTGTTTGTAGCCGACGACATCATTTCCTCCGGAGAATCCATGCTTGACATCGCCCAGGAGCTGAAGAAGCGCAACGCCAAGCGTTTCTTCGCGTATGCTACTTACGGAATTTTCACCAACGGACTTGCTGCGTTCGATAAGGCATACGAGCAGGGAATGATCGACGCCGTGTTCAGCACCAACCTTACCTACCGCACGCCCGAGCTGTTGAAGCGCCCGTGGTACAAGGAGGTCGACGTGTCTAAGTACATAGCGTACTTCATCGCCTGCATCAATCACGAGACTTCGATAAGCAACGTAATCGACCCGCACGAGAAGATCAAAACTCTCCTGCGCGAACACAAAGGACTGTAATATGCCGCTAGCAGACAAAATTCGTCCCGCCGCGCTTTCGGACGTGGTGGGACAACCCCATCTTTTAGGGGAAAACAAACCGCTCCGTAGGGTGATAGAGTCGGGGAAGATTCCGAACATGATCTTTTACGGACCCTCGGGAGTGGGGAAGACCACCGTTGCGCGGATCATAGCCGATTCCGCGAATATGCGCCTGCACAAGCTCAACGGAACCTCCGCGTCAACTGCGGATATCAAAAGCATTGTTTCGGAGATCGACACCTTCCTGGGCTGTAACGGTATCCTGCTTTATCTCGACGAGATACAGTATCTCAATAAAAAGCAGCAGCAAAGCCTGCTCGAATATATCGAGGACGGAAGCATCACGCTTATTGCGTCAACCACCGAAAACCCGTATTTTTACGTCTACAACGCCATTCTTTCGAGAAGCACGGTGTTCGAGTTCAAACCCGTAAGCCCCGAGGAAATGGAGAAAGCCGTCAGACGCGGATTTTCGGAGATCTCCAAAGAGAACGGCACAGAGTACGAGATATCCGACGAGGCTGTAAAGTACATCTGCCACGGAGTTGGCGGCGACGTGCGTAAGTGTCTTAATACGGTGGAATTATGCGCGCTGTCGTCGGTAAACGGCAGGGTAGAGCTTGAAACCGCCGTAGAGCTTACCCAGCGCAGTAATATGCGCTACGACCGCGACGGCGACCAGCATTACGATCTGTTGTCGGCTCTGCAAAAGTCTATACGCGGCTCCGACGAAAACGCCGCGCTGCATTATGCGGCGCGGCTGATAGACGCGGGTGATATAATCTCGCTGTCACGGAGATTGCTGGTTATAGCCGCCGAGGATGTAGGACTGGCGTACCCTATGGCGATCCCCATTGTAAAGGCTTGCGTTGACAGCGCCATGCAGCTGGGACTTCCCGAAGCACGCATACCGCTAGGAGATGCCGTGGTGCTTCTGGCGACAAGCCCCAAGTCCAACAGCGCCTATATGGCAATGGACGAGGCTCTCGCCGACGTTAGAAACGGCGTTACCGGGGACTTCCCGAGGCATTTGCAGAATAAGCACTGCGACGGCGAGGACGCCGAGGTCCGCGGTCAGTTCTACCTCTATCCGCATGATTTCCCGAACCATTATGTAGAACAGCAGTATCTTCCCGATAATATCAAGGACAAGGTGTACTATCACTTCGGCGACAATAAGCTGGAAAACGCCGCAAAGGAGTATTGGGAGAAGATAAAAGGCAAACCCGCTCAGAAGTAAGTTTCTATCCGCTTGCTGCAGCTCTCCGAGGAATAGACCCACGAGTCGATGTGATCGGAATCAATAAAGTAATTCAGCTCGTTATTGTGATAGGTGTTGTCAAACGCGTTCACAATAATGAGCTTTATTTTCATTTTTTCGGGAATTATAGCCTTTATGTAAACGCTGGCATGCTGGTTGACGCGGATGTCCTCACGCGGCTCGGCAAGCCCCGCGAGATTGGGCGCAAGCTCCACGAAGATACCGTAATCCTCTACCGAACGGACGATCCCCGTGACCGTCTCGCCCTGCTCGAACATATCCGCGTTTTCCTGCCAGGTTCCGAGCAGCTCCTTGTGAGTAAGACAAACCCTGCCGTCCTCGACAGATTTGATGACCGCCTTAATATCCTGCCCGACAAAAAATCTGTCCGAAGGGTGAGAAATTCTCGACACGGAAATAAGATCAATAGGAATAAGCGAGGGGATCCCGCAGCCGATGTCCACAAAGCACCCGAATTGCTCGAGATGGGTAACGCGAGCCGGGATAACGTCTCCGGACAGGAGATTTGAAATATAATCCCGCTCGCACATCAGCTGAGCTTCTTTTCGGGAAAGAACCGCAAAAACGCCGTGCTCGTCGCGGGAAAGCTCCTTAACGACGAAGCAGACCGGCTTGTTCACGCGTGAGATAAGCGCTATATCCTTGGTAGTGCCCTCTGCGATCCCGACAGCTCCTTCTTCTCGTGGAATGATACCGCGCATACCCGGCATTTCGACGATGAGATTATGCTGGCTGTCGCAAACCAGGCAGGGTGCTTCGAGGATCTTTTTTGTCTGTATACAATCCGAAAGCGCCTGAAACGACCTAAGACAGCTGTCGTTTTCCGCTGTTCCGAATAAAAAGCCCTCAGGCAGATATTCTGTCATTTTTGTACCTCCAAGGATTATTTTATAATTAATATTTATGAAATAATTCTCGGGAATATTACTTGAGCGGGTTGACATTACCCGAAATGAGCAGTAGCCCTACATCATCGGCGCAAAAAGCCGCAGCAGCGTCCGACCGATGCGGGTGAAGATGTTGACGCTCAAACAGTCGTCTACCGTGATCTCCCGACATTTTTCGAGAGTGTCGAGAAAATCTTCTTTTATATGGGGAATACACTCCGCCTTGTAAAGCCACGTCGCACATTCAAAATGCAGATAAAGGCTCCTGAAATCGAGGTTTATGGTTCCCACGACCGCCGTGCTGTCGTCGGAAACGAAATTCTTCGCGTGAATAAATCCCGGCGTGTATTCAAAGATGCGAACGCCCTGCCGTACCAGCTTTTTGTAATTCGCTTTAGTTACCGCGTGAACATACCACTTATCGGGAATATGCGGAGTAATGATCCTGACGTCGATGCCGCTTTTCGCCGCCAGAGTAAGCGCCGATGTCATTTCGTTGTCGATAATGAGGTAGGGAGTGGTGATATAGACGTATTTTTCGGCGTTGTTGATAATGTTCAGATAAACGTTCTCGCCGACAGGCTCGCTGTCGGAAGGGCTGTCCGTAAAGGGGATCACAAACCCGCCTTTGCGACAAGAAATATCCTCATTTTGCGTCAGAAAACCGTCGCAGCAGTCGTGCTTTATATCGCTCAGATAATTCCACATGGTGAGGAACATCACAGTAAAGCTCCTCACAGCCTCGCCTTTCAGCATAACGGCAGAATCCTTCCAGTGTCCGTATCTTTCGCGCTCGTTTATATATTCATCCGCGAGATTGATACCGCCGTTAAACGCCGTGTGCCCGTCGATAACGACGATCTTCCTGTGATCGCGGTTGTTCATTTTGGAAGACCATATCGGCCTGAACTTGTTGAACGCCTTGCACCTTATCCCTTTTTCCTCCAACTTTTCGCAGTAGTTGAACGGAAGCGTCATAAGACAGCCCATATCGTCGTAGATCACCCGCACGTCAACGCCCGCGCTCGCTTTTTTTTCAAGAATATCGAGAATGGTGTTCCACATGATCCCTTCCCGAATTATGAAATACTCCAAAAAGATGAATTTTTCGGCTTTTCTGAGCTCCTCCGCCAGAACCTCAAATTTGTCCTCGCCGAGAGGGAAATAGAACACCTCTGTGTTGGTGTAGACGGGATAACCTCCATAATCGAAAAGATAACTCGCCTGCTTTCCGATAACGGGGGAATCAGCATAAATACTGTCCAAAAGCTCCCTGTTTTGTGGAAGCAAGCGCCGTTCTTCTTCGTTGAATTCGCTCATACGCAAAAAAATCCCGTTTTTAGAGCCGCTGTTCCCGAAGAATAAAAAGAACATCACCCCGAACACCGGGAACACCAGAATAGGGATTATCCACGCGATCTTATAGCTTGGATTCATCTCGGAGCTTATGATATAAATCGTAAGCAAAATCCCTATAATCTCAAAGATCAGGTAGGAATAGGTATAGTAAGTCCCCAGCGTCCAGAAAACCGACATCAGATACGCCAGCTGAAAAAGAATCCCGATAACGCAAACAGCGGTCCTGCTGAATAATTTTTTAAATAGCTTTGCAAACCAATTCATAAATTCACCCAAAAAAACAGCCTTCCGACGTAACTATGTCAATTACGTCAAAAGGCTGTCTGATGTTCAAATATTTTTTAATCCGCGGAGGCGGGGATCACATAATAAATTCTCTCGTCGGAATTCGCGTAATCCAGCTTGTCGCGGGCGATGTTCTCGATATATTCGTCGAGATTCTCGTCGTTTTCGAGATAAGCGTTTATCTGTTCGTTGTTTTCGAGAACCAGGCTGGTCTCAGCCGCCAGCTCGTCGTATTTTTTAAGGTTATCGCGAATAGCGATATTAGCGCTGATAATGGAGTAAGCAACATAAATAGCGGCAAGCGACAGCGCGACAGTTGCCAGCAAGCGAACAAGTCCATGCCGCTTTATATTCTCATGAGCTTCTCCTGACGGTTGCTTTAATGACATGAGCTTTTTCACTCTCCCCAATTTTATCTAATCTTTCTTTATTATACAACTTTTTGCGGGTAGATTTCAAGTGTTCATAACGTTTTTTATACTCGCTTTCGCAATATTTGGATACTTTGCCAAATGCAGACTTAGATTTCTGTGCAATTATACCAAAAGATTTCTTAGTCAGATCGCCTGTTTTTCTGATGATCCTGCCGATAGTTTTCCTCCAAGCGACAGCGGCGGCGCTTTCTGCGAGATTAAGCAGTCTCCCGACGGTAACGATGTAGGTGAACACCCCCGCGCCGAATCCCATAACGGTATATATCCGGACATAGCTCCCAAACGCCTCGGAAAGCGTCATGATCATCTCCGCCGCGAGAATAAAGAAGATCACGTCGCAAAGGAAAACCGCCCATCGAAATCGCATAATAAGCCTGATAATGCGTAGGGCTTCATAGACCAGTCCGAAAACAAGTCCCACGGCAAAAGCGATCATAAAGCAATCGGGAATAGAAGTATACATTTTGTCCTCCGTTTTTGTAGAGTACGATTAGAGTATCGTATCATTCGAGCGTCTGCCTTTGTCATCGTTCAACGAATGGAACGAAATACCAGAGGACGGAAGCCGTCTGCAATCGGCTCGCCTCATCTGAACAGTTTTTTTACGGGACCGTCGAGAACGCTGTGGCGGTTGTAAGAAATGGAGTTCACACATCCCGTCATGGAAAAATCTCCGCTTTCGGAATCGAGAGAGTTGACGTGAAGATCGTCGCCCCTGATGACCAGCTCGCCCATTACCGTGCTGAGCACGATCCTGTTCTCGGAAAAGCTGTCGATGTCCTTGACACCCGAGATACGCAAGGATTTTCTGTTCTCCATTATGATGTTGTGAGGAATTGCCGTGGTAACCTTCTGCATAAAAATACCCCCTGTCCTTTGATAATATATTCAAAAGGGCAGGGGAATATGCCGAGCGCGCTACACCACTTCGTAAAGCGCGGCGGCTTCGTCTTTTTTTGTGAATTCGCGAATATCGAGCACCCGCACCTTAAGCGGCTTTCCGATCAGGATCTCGATTATATCGCCTGTTTTTACCTCATAGGAAGCCCTCGCCGCCTTACCGTTTACGAGAACCTTCTCCGCGTCGCAGGCTTCATTTGCGACGGTCCTGCGTTTTATCAGCCGCGAGACCTTCAAATACTTATCAAGTCGCATTTGCATTTCTCCTATTTTAGAACTGTATTGTTTAGTAAACCCACGGATTTTCGAGCAAATTTTCGCCTATTACAAGGAAAAAAGTCGCAGTAATATGCCTATATTTCAAGACTTTTTGACGTAGTACGCGGTAAAACTTGCCGAAAAGCCGGATAGCTCCAAAGACAAAAAGCGGCGGAAATACCGCCGCTAATCGTTCGTAAACAAAGAAACCAAACCTAGATTACTTCTTGCTTACAGCGTCCTTGAGAGCTCTGCCTGCCTTGAAAGCGGGAACCTTGGTAGCCTTGATCTGGATCTTTTTCTTGGTACGGGGGTTGATACCGGTTCTGGCTGCACGCTCGCGAACCTCAAAGGTACCGAAGCCAACCAGCTGGATGGACTCGCCCTTAGCCAGGGTCTCGGTAACAGTCTCGATAACTGCCTTGATAGCTGCTTCAGACTGCTTCTTGTTGAGCTCGGACTTTTCCGATACTGCTGTAATTAATTCTGCCTTTGTCATGTTGTTAAAACCTCCAAAATAATCTATAATAACGTTCTTAAAGAACGTTAAAAACGAATTTAGCCATACGGCACAGCTCGTCATCTGAGAGCTTGTCCAACGCAACGCCCTTTTCGACAGCCTCGTTCTCAATAGCTCTAAATGCCATTATAAACCGATTTGTCGAATATGTCAAGGCTTTTTCGCCATCGGTTTTCAAAATTCTGTTTAAATTACAAAAATTTAGCAATAAATCTCCGAGTATCTGTTGATTATGTGCAATATTTTCCGAATGCTCGCCTGCATTGTCGGACAGAACATCCCTCTCAAGCTCGTCCAGACCGTTTCTTATTCTGTCTATGCAGTCTTTCGCGCTGTCAATAGGAAGTCCCGCTCGTTGTGCGCGCTTGCAAACCTTTTCACCCCTTAGCAGGGCAGGGAAGGTCTTAGGCACGCTTTCCAGGGTCTCTGTAAAGGTTTCCTGGTGCTTTCCGGCTTTTTTAAGGGCGTCCCAGTTTTTGAGGACCTCGTCCTCGGTGTCGGCTTTCACCTCGCCAAAGACGTGCGGATGCCTGTAAATCAGCTTCTGGCAAATATCGTTGCACACATCGTCGAAGTTAAAATTTCCCTGTTCGGTCTCTATTTGAGAATGGAACACTACCTGCATCAGCAGATCCCCCAACTCTTCGCGGAGCATTGCGGGGCTGCCTGCGTCGATTCCTTCGCAAACCTCGTAAGCCTCTTCGATAAGATCGGTGCGTATGGACTCATGCGTTTGAACCTTATCCCACGGGCATCCGTTTTCCGAACGCAGTATTTTCATGATAGTAAGCAGGTCGTCGATACTATATCGGTTTTTGAACTCAAAATCCAACACGTTCAACTCCCCTAAAACAAATACTGTAAATATATTACCCTATTTTTCGCTATTTTGCAAGGGGTTTTTTGAACTTTTTTGAATTTTTGAGGTTTATTATGCCACTTGCACTAAAAAAGCCGCACAAAATTAGTAAAATTACATAAACAAAAGCACCCGAAATTGTTGAAAACATTACGTTCAGCGGTTG
Source organism: Oscillospiraceae bacterium (assembly GCA_022508965.1). Lineage (GTDB taxonomy): Bacteria > Bacillota > Clostridia > Oscillospirales > Ruminococcaceae > CAG-115. Next base: position 9,152 of record JAFLUD010000031.1, on the reverse strand, counting down.
ATTTACTTTACCCTCCAAAAGCGAATAAGCGAGCCTTGCGGCAGATCCGCAGAGCATTCCGCAGATAAGCGGAGGGAAAACCGCGGGCAGGATCCTCGTCTTTTGGGGAAGATACCTGTTCAGTGCGATAATCCCGCAGACCGTCATAACGACGTAGCCGATAATGCTCGAAAGCGCCGCTCCCGCGATATTCAGCCGCGGTATCGAGATAAGAATGGGATTCAGCAGCAGCTTTATCACAACCGAGCCGATCATAAGCAGCAAAGGAACGTGCGCCTTGTTGATTGATTGGAATATCCCGAACATAGCCGAAGAAAGCACCATAAATATACCGCCGAAGCACAGAATAATAAACGAATTCAGGCAAACCGAGACCTCCGCCGCGCGAGAACGGTACAGCATCGACATTATCGGATGCGCCAGAGAAGCCGCTCCGAAGCACGCCGGGCAGGCAATAAGAGCGCCCGCTCTGATAAGCAGGGATATCTTGCTCTGCAAAAGCCCGTTGTCCTTGCGTTCCCATGCCGCCGCTATTTCAGGAGCGGCGGTTTTCTCGGTCATTCCCGCAAACGACGGTATCAGCATAAACAGCGACATTGCAATTCCCGTATAGCTTCCGTACATAAAGTTCGGAAGCCCCTCTATCCCGCCGCAGCTGTCGTATATTTTCCCGAATACCTCGTTGTAATAATCAGGATTCTGCGCCGCCGACATCGAAAGCGTCCTTGTAACGGTAAGCAGATCGACAAATGAAACGCAGTTCATAACCAGCGCGGAAGCCGCGATAGGCGCGGTCTCCTTCAGCAATTGAAAGCATATCTTCCTGCGGCAGTAGGTGCAGCGCGGCGGAAGCGGCTCATGCCTGTGGAACTTGCGTTCGCTGATTATCAGTGCAAGCAGCCCGCAAAGCTCGCTTATGCTTACCGCGAAGATAGCTCCCGCAGCGGCGTAGGGAAGCGCCGCGCTGTATGCTTGCTCTAATGTGGATACGTCCTCTCCGAAGACGCTCCTGCCGTTTAAGAACGCGCTTTTCGCGTAGAATATCACCGCGTATGATATCCCCAGCCCGAAAACCGCTCTCGAGACCGCCTCCGCGACTGACGCGGCAGCCGAGGGCATAACGTCCGAAAGTCCCTCGCGGTAACCTCTCAGAACCGACGCCGTACAGCACAGCATAACAGCAGGAGCAATGCAGATGACTGCCGCAGTGCTTTTCGGAGAACACGCGATATGCTCCGCAAAGGGCTTTGCGAAGAATACGACCGCAAGCGTTCCCAGAAGCCCGATCACTGAAAAGATGATAAGCGCGTATTTTCGGACAGCCCTGGCGTGCTGTGTGTTTCCAACGGCGACGCTTCGTGCGGTTGTACGCATAAGGACGGTTGGAACCCCCGCCGCCGTAAGCGCGAAGATCGGCGAATACAGCCCGTAAGCGGTGGAAAAATACCCCATACCCGTGCCGCCCAGCAGATTCGCCAGCGGTATTTTGAACAGCGCGCCCACGATCTTTGTAATAGCCATAGAAGCGAAAAGGATCGCGGTGTTTTTTATGTAACGTTTCTCGGTCATGATTCTCGTCCTTTCCTGTTGCTTGTACAATTATATTAGGACAAGTAGGAAAATATGAATTATCACATAATAGCCAATGAAACATATAATTAAACAGCGACGATTGTGTTGCATTAAATTTAGAGAAAGGACGATTTTATGGATAACAATAAGACCCCGAAGCAGGTTGGGTATGCATATATTCCCGTACAGCGCATGGATAAAGTGTATTCTCCCAACAAGGCAATGAAAGCGGGAACGATATTCCCCGAGCTGAATATCACGATAAGCGAGTATGAGAGGGGGCTTTTCAATGGGAAATAACAACATGAATCCCTCTGCGAACCGTATGCAGAACAACGCGCGAAACAGCAGCAACACCTCCTGCGAGGATCTCATGCGCGCGATCATGGAAGCGGATTTCTTCGCGCAGGATCTCAAGCTCTATCTTGACACACATCCCGATGATACCAGAGCGGTGGAGATGTTCCGCGAAGCTGTTCGTCAGTCAAAGGCGTGCAAGGCGGCGTTCGAGGACAGCTTTTATCCTCTCACCGCCGACAGCGCGGGCAAAGACGGCACATGGGATTGGCTGGACGGCGTATGGCCGCCGCACAGCTTCGGTTAAGAAAGAGGTGAAGATATGTTTATATTTGAGAAAAGAACCCAGATCCCCGTTAATATCAGAAACAGAAATCCGCGCCTTGCCGGGATAATTTTGAGTCAGTACGGAGGCCCCGACGGGGAATTGTCCGCGTCGCTGCGTTATTTGTCCCAGAGATTCACCATGCCCGACAACCGCGGAAAGGCTCTGTTGACAGACATCGGCACGGAAGAACTTTCCCACTTGGAAATTATTGGAAGCATCGTGGGACAGCTTACCGACGGCGAGGGCGCAAAGAGCTTTGACAAATACGGCGCAGGCGCTTATTACGTTGATCATTCCAACGCCGTATATCCCGCAAATGCAAGCGGCGTGCCTTTCACGGCGGCGTATTTGCAGTCCAAGGGCGACCCGATTGCCGATCTTACCGAGAACCTTGCCGCCGAGCAGAAAGCCCGCGCTACATACGACAACATTCTCAGGCTCTCCGACGATCCCGACGTAAACGAGGTAATCAAATTCCTCCGCGAGCGCGAGATCGTGCATTTCCAGCGCTTCGGAGAACTTCTCGACCACTATCAGTCCAAGATCGAAAGCTGCAATAAATGATCCTATTTCCTCCATACAAAAAGGCTGTACTAAAAGTACAGCCTTTTTATTTACTCTACGCTATGAACGTGTTCAACCAGTGATTTGCTCCTCATGCCTCTGAGGGGAATAAGCGAAGCTACAAGTGCCACGCCGAATGCCGCGACCGCAGCGATAAGCACGCGGGGAACAGGCGCAAGGTAATTGATAAATTTCCCCACTTCCTCTTCGACGGTGATAACATACAGCATTCTTTGTGTTAGGAACATCAGTCCCTCGGATAGGATCAGAGCCGCCACTCCCGAACCCAGCGCGTATTGCAGACATTCCACGAAGGTCATCTTGTAAAGCTGCTTTTCGGTCATGCCGACGCATTGCAGGGAAGCCAGCTCGCCGCGTCGGTTGAGAATTCCCGTCGACAGAATATTCACCATATTCACAACAGCGATCATTATGAACATAGCGTTCAGGAAGCCCGCGCCTATCTCAATAGCGGAGAGCGTAGCGCGTGCTTTGCGTATCTCCGCGGTGTTGTCGCCGTAGGATATGAACACGTCCTTGTTCTGTTCAATGAATCTGTTGCCGTCAACATAGGTCTTTCCGTCGGCGAGATTGCATTGAATAGTGTGAAAGATGTCCTTCTCGGGCTTGTACTTAAGATATTCGCCGCCTTCGTAGACTTCAATAGTTGTAATAATACAACGGAACTCCATTATTAAAGCCCCCGGAAATGGGTTTTCAAGCTCGTCAAACGCGAATTTTTCCGTTATTTTGAAATCTTGAGGATTATACTTCGTATACATGAAGGTATCGCCCTCAATATAGGAATCCGTTTCAGAATCATAATAGCCGCCTACATCGTTTGCGTTCATTTTTTCCTCATCAGAAAGCGCCTCGTATTCATCTCGGGTGATCTCCTTATATTCTTGCAGACAAAGAGTTATCCTGTTCGTTTCGGGGATCACATCAAAATTTGTTCCTGTCAATATATATCCACCGAGTTCGTTGAGTTTTTCGTAGGGTATCGGCGGCTTGCCTCCGAATATATTGTTGTTATAGGCGGTCTCATTGCAGTAAATAATATCAAATGGGATTTTCTTCTTTCCGTCGTCAGACTCGGGATCATCCGCATCATAGAACCCCCATTCTCCAAAATCCAGGGAAGTATCCTTAAAGATGCCGCTTTCCTGTAAGAGCTTCATCGGCTCGCGGTGGTCCATTTTTGTGAAGCCGCCGTTAAAGTAAATATTATAATCATACATACCGAACGTATTATACGCTTCCTCGACCGCCTTACGAAATTCCTTTATCGCTACGGAAACCGAAGCGAACAGCGTAATGGAAAGCGTAAGAGAAACCACCGTGATGATAAAACGCTTGGGCTGGCGGGTGTTGTTGCGCGAGGCGAGCTTGCCCGTCCATCCGAACATCATCCCGAACAGCGAGTTTTTGCGAACCTTTTTGATAGAATTGCTTCGTGCGCTGATAGCCTGAATGGGTGTTTTCTTTATAATACGCATACCCGTGCCGTAAGCGGAGAGCAGCACCCACAAAGCGCCCGTCAGCACACCCAAAAGCAGCAGCCACGGATTAACGTGGAAATTCACCAGCCGCGAGATCTGCTCAGGGGACAGCGAAAAATCCAGAAAGCCTGTTCCGACGACAGCGCGAAATGCTACATAAGCGGTGCCTATACCAAGCAGAGTGCCGATCGGGATTCCAAAGCACATTAGCAGCAATCCCTCAAATGTGATTATCCGCACAATTTGCTTCGGGGTCGCGCCGATTGATTGAAGCACGCCGAATTGCCGCTCCCGTTCTTTGGACGAGACTTCAAACGCCGTGTCGATAACCAGCCTCACCGTTGCGGCAATAAACAGCGCAAGCACATAAAACAGCGACAAATAGATCGCCATTATACCGCGCCCCCAGTCGTCCTTCATATCCAGAAACAACAGATCGTCGTTTGTGACAAAATTTTTATAAGGCTGCGAAAGACCTGCTTTTTTGCTAACCTTATCCACCAGATCATAGGCAGATGAGATATTTTTATCAAGAATCAACCGCGTCCAATACGTTCCGTCCTTGGCAGTCGCCTCTTCCGCGTAGCAAGTGCCGTATTCGCCGGCGATCTCCGCGACCGTCTTGGCTTGTTCCTCGGTAAGACTGTTAAAGCGGATATGAAACGGAGAATCATCGAAAGCTACGTCCCGCATACAGCCAAACAACGTAGACAGCGCCGTAAACAGCATAGTCATAAGCGCGATAGCGATAGCGATACTGCAAACAGTCAGCACAGAGTGCCGCTTTTGAGTGCTGATATACCGCCGTGCCAGCAAACTCTCAAACATCACTAGCCCTCCTCGAATATCCCGTAAGCTCGTCCCTTACGATCTTTCCGTCACTTAGAGCGATAATGCGGTCGCACTGTAAAGCAATGCCCTCGTCGTGAGTGATGATAAGCATCGTCTGATTCATTTCTCGGTTGGACTGTCTGAGCAGGTCTACTATCTCACGGCTGTTTTTGCTGTCGAGGTTACCGGTAGGCTCGTCTGCGAGGATAACCGCAGGATTTGTAAACAGCGCGCGCCCGATGGAAACGCGCTGCTGCTGACCGCCCGAAAGCTGAGAGGGAAGATGCCTGCGCCGCTCGGTAAGGTCGAGCATACTCAGCATTTTGTCAAGCTGTTGTTTGTCGGGCTTTCTGCCGTCCATGATCATAGGCAGCGTGATGTTTTCCTCGGCGTTCAGCACGGGAATAAGGTTGTAGAACTGGTAGATAAGTCCCACCTGCCTGCGCCGGAAGATCGCGAGATTATGGTTATTTTGTTTGAAAACGTCCTGCCCGTCCAAAAGAACGGTACCCGAGGTGGGTCTGTCAACGCCGCCCAGAATATGCAGCAGCGTGGATTTTCCCGAGCCGGAAGGTCCGATAACCGCGGTCATCTGCCCCTTTGGAACGGCAAACGAAACGTCATCCAGTGCCTTAACGGCGTTTTCCCCCTTGCCGTAGGTCTTGCAAAGATTTTGAATAACCAGAAGCTCCATAGAATGCTCCTCCTTATGTTAAATATACCTAAATTATATCATAAAAAAGTTACAATTTCATTTCTTTTTCATTACAATTTTGTAATAATTGAAAAAATTATTGCGGAATTCGTTTAAAAATGCTATAATAAGAACAGAAAACTCTTTCTTCCGGGAGGATTTATGCCAAACATACTTTTGATCGAAGACGACAGCGACCTTGCGCGCAATCTTACTAAATATCTGAACACCGAGGGCTTTTCGGCAACGCACGTTTTCGGGCAGACCGACGGTATACGGGCGTTTGAAAGCGGAAAATTCGATTGTGTGCTGCTGGATATTTCGCTGGAAGACGGCAACGGATTTTCAATATGCGCGCAGATAAAGGCAAGCTCCGATATTCCCGTGATCTTTCTCACGGCGTCCGCCGACGAGACCTGCACCGTCGCGGGCTTTGAAGTCGGTGCGGACGATTATATAAACAAGCCCTTCCGCCCGAGGGAACTGGTTGCGCGCATTAAAAACGCCATGCGAAAACACGGCGTTTCATCCTCACCGCAGACGCTTCGGTGCCGAAACGTCACTATCGACACCGCCAGGGGAGTAGTCACCAAAAACGGAAACGAGGTTTTCCTGTCGGCGCTTGAATACAGGCTGTTGCTGCTGTTTTTCTCAAATAAGGGGATCCTCCTGTCAAGAGAACGCCTAGCGGACGAGCTTTGGACGGTCTCGGGGGAATTTGTAAGCGACAGCACGCTGAATGTGTATATAAAACGTCTGCGCGACAAGGTCGAGGACGACCCGCAGAATCCCGATATACTGAAAACGGTTCGCGGACTTGGATATAAGGCGGTGGAAGAATGAATCCGTTGCGAGAACCGGATCTTAGAATACCCGCGCTTTTGCAGCTTGCCGCTGTTATAGCGGGATTTGTCGTATGCTTGTTCATAAATGTTCCGTCGGCGTTTTTGTTGCTGCTTGTGTCGCTGGTGATAATGATCATCGGGGGAATATCCCTCTCCAAACGCCAGAAAAAGCTGTCGGCTCTCTGTGATGAAATAGATAAGATACTCCATGGCGCCGAAGCAGTCTCGTTCGACGAATTCAAAGAAGGGGAACTCGGCATTCTCACCACCGAGATCCATAAAATGACCATACGCCTCAGAGAACAGAACTCCGAGCTAAAGCAAGAAAAACAGTTCATGAAGGAAGCGCTCGAGGATATGTCTCATCAGCTGCGCACGCCGCTAACGACGATGTTTTTGATTTTTGGGAATATGCGCGATCCCGAGCTTACCAAGCCCCAGCGCATGGAATATATCCAAGAGCTTTATCGATTGCTTTCAAGAATGCAGTGGATGCTGGAGACAATGCTTAATATGTCGAGGATCGAGGCGGGCGCGGTCACGTTCAATAAAGAAACAATAGCCGTGGCAGAGCTTATCGAATCGGCGATAGAACCGCTGTCCATTGCCATAGAGCTTAAGAACATCTCAGTCCATACTAAAATAGACAAAACGCCCTTGATCACAGCCGACAGACAATACATCACCGAAGCGCTGGTAAACATTCTTAAGAATTGTATGGAGCACACCCCCGAGGGCGGAGAAATAACCATAAGCGCGTTTGAGAACAGCATCTACACGGGAGTAAGGATCACCGATACCGGAAACGGGATCCCCCAAAAAGACCTGCCGCATATTTTTGAAAGATTTTACCGTGGAACGGAGTTTTCCAAAAACGGCTACGGCATAGGCTTAGCGTTCGCGAGGAAAATAATAGCCTCTCAAAACGGCAGCCTGAGAGTAAAAAACGCCAAGCCCCACGGCGCGGAATTCGATTGGAGAATGTATAAAACGGTAGTGTAAGGGTTATTGACAAATCAAACAGCGTTGTGCTATAATGTGGTTGTTGACTGTATTCACGGGCTTTGATTTGTAGGGAGTAGAATATATGCGGAAATTCAAAATAAAAGCAACAGCGTTTGTGATTGCGGCTGTTTTGCTGCTTGCAGGGTGCGAAAAAACCGAGCTCGGCGGCACGGGCGATAACGGCAGCGGCGCTTCCGATAAAGAAAATAACTCGGATAATTCGTCCGTTCTGATAATCGAAGACGGAGTTCTTAAAGAAGTATCACCCGAGTTGACCGAAGCGGTGATTCCCGACGAAGTGACCGTTATTGAGAACGCCTTTGGCGGCTGCACCGAGCTTACGAGCATAGTTCTGCCGGACGGCGTTACCGAAATCAGCGAAAACGCCTTTGACGGCTGCACAAACGCAAAGATAACATATAAGGATAAAATCTACGGCAATAATCAGTTTAAATTGCTGTACAGGATCATAAACGAGGGCAAATCGGAAACCGGCTTCACGTTGCCGTTTGAAACATACAGCAAAGGCGTTTATATGGTAAACCTCGATACCGGCTTTGCGGTGGTGTCTCAAAACGCCGACGAAATTCTCTATCCCGCGTCCATTACCAAGATAATGACCTGCATCGTGGCATTGGAAAACGTTATTGATCTCAACGCTCCTGTGATCGCGCCGTATGACGAGTGTTTTGCCGAATTCTGGGGACCGAACCCGAACTTTATAGGCGCGTCCGCCGCTAATATCCAACCCGACCAGAATAATCTGACCTATCTTGATTGTTTGTATGGACTGATGCTGTCCTCCGGCTGCGAGGCGGCGAATATAATCGCCTACAACGCAGGCGGCAACAGCATAGAAAGATTTGTTGAAATGATGAACGAAACAGCGCAAAAGATAGGCTGTAAAAACACTCATTTCACAAACGCACACGGCTTGTTCGAGGAGGAGAATTACACAACCGCCTACGATATGTACTTGATAACGAAATACGGCATTGACAATATCCCGTTGTTTTCGGAGATCTGCAATTCGTTTCAGTATGAAATGCCCGCCAATTCCGCAGCCTCCAAGCCGTACACGATAACCAACATCAACAGAATGATAAATCCCAAAAGCGACTATTATTACGAGGGAGCCGCAAACATAAAAACGGGAAGCATAAACGAGTATTATCTCAGACAAGGCGACGGCTATGATGAACAGAACCACGTTGTGGGATTCCGCACCATGGTAACGACCGCCGAGAGAAACGGCAGCAGTTACATGGTCGTAACGCTTGGGGCGCCGTATGTAAAAGAACAGACCCCGTATTTGGATCATACCGATCTGTACAATTGGGCGTTCGAAAGTTTTTAGCGAGAAAAAAGAATCCCCCTGCCAAGCAGGGGGATTTTTTAAAAAGAGCAACAAGTAAATGATTTGTCTACATGGCGTCGTTTTTCACGGTTTTGTTTGCGAAGCAAACAAAATTTCATTGCGGACTTTTGGCGCGCAGCATCGTGCTGCGCGCTTT
>JAFLUD010000030.1 GCA_022508965.1 Oscillospiraceae bacterium | reverse complement strand
AACATACACTTATATTTTAACATAAATCCGCTTCAATGTCAACAATTTAATTTATAAACCGAGTTTTCGTCGATTTGCCGTATAATGTGAAAAATATTTGTATATTTTGCAGAAATCAATAAAACCGCCGAATGTTGAACAGAATAAACAAGAGGTGATAAAATGCGAAAATTTTTCGAGGGCGGACTTTGCGGTCTGCTGAACGGATTTTTCGGATCGGGCGGGGGAGTGATAGCCGTGCCGATTCTCGAAAAGGATCTGAAGCCAAACCAAGCCCACGCGACTTCTGTGGCGCTTATTTTCATGCTCAGTCTGGTGACCGCGCTGTTTTACTGGTTTTCCGGGGATCTGGACTTCGGCGGCGCATGGAGTTACATTCCGTGGGGGATTGCCGGCGCGATAGCGGGGGCGATATTCCTCAAAAAAATAAAAGCGCAGTGGCTAAAACGTCTCTTCGGAGGGGTAGTGACCGCCGCGGCAGTGAGGATGTTGTTTCTATGAATATAATAGTTGGATTTTTAACGGGAATATTGGCGTCGATGGGCTTGGGCGGCGGCTTTGTACTGGTAGTGTGGCTGACGCTTTTTATGAATGTGGAACAAAAGACCGCCCAAGGGATAAACCTGCTGTTTTTCCTTCCGATAGCGCTGATCTCGCTTATAATTCACATAAAGAACGGACTTGTGGATAAAAAGCTGGTGAAGAAGATGGCGCTCGGCGGAATACTCGGCTCTGTTCTGGGAACGCTCGGCTCGCAGCTTCTCGACAACAGTATGCTGAGAATGTTGTTCGCGCTGTTCCTGCTGGCGTTCGGTCTGCGGGAGCTGTTCTCAAAAGCCCCCGAGGACGAGCAAAACCCCCAAAGTGCGTAAATTCCCAAAAAATAAAACCGCCCCCATCGGGAGCGGTTCTTGTTTGTGTGGAAAATGAACTTACTTAAGTTCAACCTTAGCGCCTGCCTCTTCGAGCTTAGCCTTGATCTCCTCAGCCTCTGCCTTGGAAACGCCTTCCTTAACAGCCTTAGGAGCAGCCTCAACCAGCTCCTTAGCCTCCTTAAGTCCGAGACCGCAAACGTCCTTAACAACCTTGATAACGCCCATCTTAGCGTCGCCGAAGGAAGCGAGGATTACATCAAACTCGCTCTTCTCCTCAGCAGCGCCGCCTGCGGCAGCACCTGCGCCTGCAGCGGGAGCAGCAGCAACAGCAGCAGCGGATACGCCGAATTCTTCCTCAAGTGCCTTTACCAGTTCGTTAAGCTCAAGAACAGACAGTTCCTTAACTTCGTCAATAATTTTAGTGATCTTCTCAGAAGCCATTTTAATTTACCTCCATAATATGTTTTTTTGATGTTGCGCGAAAAACGCGCCGATTGTTACGCGGCTGTTATGCCGCCGTTTGATTTGCCGCAATTAAGCGGATTCCTGGTTCTGCTTCTTCTCGATCTCGCTGATCGCGATAGCGAAGCGCTGGATCGGGCTTTGAAGCATGAATACCAGCTGCGAGAGCAGAGTTTCCTTGGACGGCAGCTTAGCGTATGCCTCGACCTCTTCCTTGGAAATAGCCTTGCCTTCTACGAAACCGAGCTTGATGGAAAACTTTCCGTCGGAGCTTTCGGCTTTCTTGTGGAGAAGCTTAGGCGCTACGATGATGTCCTCGTTAGACAGCGCAAGCGCGGTCGTTCCGGACAGAGCGGGCTCAAGACCCTCAATACCCGCGATCTCAGCGGCACGCTTGAGCAGGGTGTTCTTAACGACAAAGTAATCCACGCCGTTTTCGCGAAGCTCTTTTCTGAGCTTGGTGTCGTCCTCGACGGAGATACCCTTGTAGTCAACGAGCACGCCACCCGCGGCGTTCTTCAGCTTATCGGCGAGATCGGCGACAAACTGCTGCTTTTTAGCAAGTACAGACTCACTGGGCATTTTATTCACTCCTTACCTTAAAAATTAGCCGTCCCAAAACAAAAACCCTTTCCATCCAAAGACAGAAAGGGAGATAGAATCAAATGTAATCTACCCATTCTTCGGCAGGCGCAATTGCTTGCATTATAGGGAATCCCCACCTGCTGTCTTCAGAACAGCATAATTATTATAACACATCAAAACAAATTTGTCAAGCATTTTTCAAAAAAATTCTAAATTATATTGTAATTTTGGAAAATATATGATACAATAGATAAGAAATTACTCTAAATTCAGTTAACACAGGAGAAATATCATGGCAAACACAGTAAGAAAAAACGGCGAGCGGGTCGGGTTGCTTGACGAGATCCGCGGCTTTGCGATAATATGTATGGTGGTATATCACGCGATGTATCAGCTGCAATTCACCCACGGCGTAAACGTCCCCTTCTTCTTTGAGGGTTGGTTCGATATTATCCGCGATGTTTTCGCGGGAACGTTCATTTTCATATCGGGAATAATGTGCCGCTATTCGCGCAACAATCTCAAGCGCGGCGTTCAGTGCTTTTTCCTGGGAATGGTGATAACGTTTGTAACGCCGTTTTTCAGCGATGAATACATCTATTTCGGCATTTTACATTTTCTGGGAATCGCAATGATGATATACGGACTTTTCGGACAGTATCTCGAAAACCTCCCCGCGCTGGTGGGATTTATAATCAGCGTTCTCTTAGCGGTAACGACCTGGAACATAAGTTTGGGATTTTTTGGCATTCCGGGAATATTCGAGTGGAATCTGCCGAGAGCAGCCTACGATGTCGGCGTGCTGTTCCCGCTCGGAATGTATAACGAATATTTCCTTTCAAGCGATTATTTCCCGATTTTTCCGCATATATTTGTATTCCTGGGAGGCTCCTATTTCGGAGAATGGGCGAAAAACGGCTCTCTGCCCAGATTTTTCTACCCCACCCATATCAAATGGCTGGCAAACGTCGGAAGATACACGATCTGGATATATATGCTCCATGTTCCGGTGATATATTTTATCTTCCTTCTGATTTTTCACTAAAATTTCATCGAATTCCTATTTTTTCTTTAAAAAACGGAATACATTTGGGGTTGCAAAATCTCCGAAAAAGTTGTATAATGATTTAGGTGTATTTTATATGCCTTTTGACATTTTATTTGAGAATTAACGTTTATATATAGGGAAAGGAAGTATTGATATGACTAAGACGCAGACAGTTCCCGCGATATCTCTTCGGGGACTTGTGATTTTCCCCACGATGGTATTGCATTTTGACGTGGGAAGAGAGCGCTCGGTAAACGCTCTTAAAGCCGCAGCCTCAAAAGACGGCGCTATATTTCTCGTAGCACAGAAGGATCCCGCCGATACCGACCCCGCGGGCAGCGATATTTACGACGTGGGAGTTGTCGGGCAGATAAAACAGCTTCTGACAACGCCCGACGGCTCTACCAGAGTATTGGTCGAGGGAATCTACCGCGCAAAGGCGGTGAGGATGGTATCCTCCGATAAATACCTGAGCTATGAGGTAAAGCCCTATCCTTACCGCGGAGCCGCTCTCTCCGAATCCACCCAGACCGCCGCCAAGCGCGCCCTGAAGCGTGTGTTTGAAAGCTACGCGCAGATCTCTCCGAAAATGCCGGGCGATCTGTACGAGAGCATCATGTCCGAGGAGAACTGCACCCGCCTGTTCGATAAGGTGGTATTCAATGTAGTGCTTAAGCTCGAGGATAAGCAGAAGCTGCTGGAGACCAACGGAACATTGCAGAAGATCAAGCTGCTCATAGCGATGCTTGAGAGCGAGATCGACATAATGATGACCGAGATGGACATTCAGGAGCAGGTACGCGAGCAGGTGGACAAAAACCAGCGCGAATATTATCTGCGCGAGCAGCTCAGAGCGATCTCCAGACAGCTCGGCGACAGCGAAAGCCCCATGGAGGAAGCCGAGAACTACATAGATAAAATAATCGCGCTCGGTCTCCCCGAAGAATCGGAGGAAAAGCTGATAAACGAGGCGGAAAAGCTGTCGCGTATGTCCGGCTCGTCGCAGGAAGCGGCAGTGCTGCGGACCTATCTGGATACGGTGCTGTCAATTCCATTTAATAAGAGAACCAAGGATAAGCTGAATATCGACGCCGCGCAAAAGCAGCTCGACCGCGACCATTACGGGCTTAAAAAGGTAAAGGAGCGTATTCTCGAAACTCTGTCGGTGCGCGCTTTGGCGCCCGATGTCAAGGGACAGATAATCTGCCTTTATGGTCCTCCCGGAGTGGGCAAGACCTCTATCGGACGTTCGATCGCAGAATCGCTGGGAAGAAAATATGCGCGCATATCTCTTGGCGGAGTCCGTGACGAAGCGGAGATCCGCGGTCACAGAAAGACCTACGTCGGAGCAATGCCGGGGCGCATTATCAGCGCGCTCAGACAGGCGAAGTCCATAAATCCCGTTATATTGCTCGACGAGATCGACAAAATGGGAAGCGATTATAAAGGCGACCCGTCCTCGGCAATGCTCGAGGTGCTCGATTCCGAGCAGAACAACGCGTTTACCGATCATTATGTTGAGATCCCCGTGGATCTCAGCGACGTGCTGTTCATCACCACCGCAAACAGCCTTGATACTATCCCTGCGCCGCTGCTCGACAGAATGGAAGTGATCGAGCTTTCCAGCTACACCCGCGAGGAGAAGTTCAACATCGCCAAAAAGCATCTTGTTCCCAAGCAGCTTAAAAAGAACGGTGAGAGCGCGAAAACTCTCAAGATAACCGACGGCGCGATCTATTCGATAATTGACTGTTACACCCGCGAGGCGGGCGTCCGCAAATTGGAGCGCAGGATCGGCGAAATTTGCCGAAAGACCGCCAAAAAGCTGGTGTCGGGCGAGAAAAAGGTGACCGTCACCGAAGCGAACATAAGCGATTTCCTGGGAGTAAGAAAATATCAGCCCGAAAAGCTCGCAGCTCGCGACGAGGTGGGCTTGGTAAACGGGCTTGCATGGACATCCGTAGGTGGGACCATGCTCCCGTTGGAGGTATTGGTGCTGGACGGCACCGGCAAGACCGAGTTTACGGGTTCTCTGGGCGAGGTAATGAAGGAATCCGCGAAGATAGCGGTGTCGCTTACACGCTCGCTCGCGGGAAAATACAACATCGACCCCGATTTCTATAAGGATAAGGACATCCACGTTCACGCGCCCGAGGGAGCAGTCCCCAAGGACGGACCATCCGCGGGAGTAACGCTTACCACCGCGCTTGTATCCGCGTTGTCGGGAGCGCCCGTTCGCCGCGACGTTGCGATGACGGGAGAAATTACCCTGCGCGGAAAGGTACTCCCCATCGGAGGTCTAAAGGAGAAGACCATGGCGGCATACCGCGCGGGAATCAAGACGGTATGCATTCCCAAGGAGAACGAGCCCGATCTTGAGGAGATCGACGAGAAGGTAAAGGAGAACATCCGCTTCGTGCCCGCCGAGGACATCTCCGCGGTATTGGAAACGGCGCTTGTGCTCCCGAACTGCACGACCGCCAAGCCGCGCAAAAGCGAGCTTAAGGAAAAGTCTCTCCCGAAAAAGACCGAGAGGATCAGAAAGCCCGTTTTGAACGCGTAAAAATAACCCGCAAAATGAGAAAAAGTCTTTGAAAGGGGTTCGGGGAAAAGCTTTCTTCAGAAAGTTTTCCCCGAAAAAAGGAGCGCTCAATGAACTACAACAACGCGAAATTCTTCGCTTCCTACGGGAAATTCGAGCAGATACCCGAGCCTTCCCGCGCCGAGATCGCGTTTTCGGGGCGCTCGAATGTAGGAAAATCCTCGCTGATAAACAAGATATTCAATCGGAAGTCATTGGCGAGGGTATCCGCTGTTCCGGGGAAGACCGCGACCATAAATTTTTACGAGCTGGAAAACGTCTATTGCGTCGACCTGCCCGGTTATGGATACGCGAAGGTCTCAAAATCCGAAAAGGAACGCTGGAATAAGCTCATCGGCGGATATCTCGGGGCCGAGCGCGATCTGTCGCTTGTGTTTCAGCTTATAGATTTCAGACACCCGCCGACCGCCGACGACCTGTCGATGGTGAATTTCCTGATCGACGGGGAATTCCCGTTCGTGATAGTGCTTACAAAGGCGGACAAGCTCTCGAAAAATCAGCGTGCCGAACGCCGCGAAAAGCTCAAAACCGAGCTGCCCTGCGCTGACGAGCTGACGATAATAGAATTCTCCGCCGAAACGGGTGAGGGAGCGGACGAGATACGCGCCATAATCGAGGAGATAGCCGAGGAAAGTTAGTATGGAATACTTGAAGATCGGCAACGTAACGATCGAAAAAACCGCCGCGCTGGCTCCGATGGCAAGTGTCGCCGACAAGGCGTACAGAACCGTTGCAAAGGAGTTCGGCGCCGCCTATTGCGTGGGCGAAATGGCAAGCTGCAAGGGCTTGGTCTATACCGGGGAAAAAACGGAGGAGCTGCTTCGGGTGTCCGAAAATGAGCGCCCCATGGCGGTGCAGCTTTTCGGCGCGGAGCCCGATTTTATGGAGAAAGCGGTGAAGATCGCAGAGCGTTTCCGCCCCGACATAATCGACATAAACGCCGGCTGCCCGATGCCGAAGATAGTCTCGGGCGGCGCGGGGAGCGCACTGATGAAGACTCCCGAGCTTTTTGGGGAACTCGTATACGCCGCGGCAAACGCCACGTCGATTCCCGTTACGGTAAAGATACGCAAGGGCTGGGACGAATCTTCGGTGAATGCCGTGGAGATGGCAAAGATAGCCGAACAAAACGGCGCCGCGGCAGTTGCCGTCCACGGAAGAACAAAAACGCAGCTCTATTCGGGTAAAGCCGACTGGGACATTATCAAAGCGGTGAAAAACGCCGTTAATATCCCCGTTATCGGAAACGGCGACGTATTTTCCGTCGAGGACTGCGTCCGGATGTACGAATACACCGGCTGCGACCTTGTTATGATAGGCAGAGGCAGCTACGGCAGACCGTGGCTGTTCGCGCAGATACGCGATTATTTTGACGGTAAAGCCCCGCGCCCCGAGCCGGAGCTGGACGAAAAAATAGCGATAATGCGGCGTCATATCGAGCTGCTGTGCGAGGATAAGGGCGAACGGACGGGAATGCGCGAAGCCCGCCGCCAGGCAGCGTGGTATATCAAGGGAATAAACGGTGCGGCGAAATTCCGAAACCGCTTCGGCTCGATTTCCACGATAGCCGATTTCAACGAACTTATCGAGGAGATAAAAAGAGGTTAAAAATGCAGGACATCAGGTGTAAAATAGCGGGGCTATGCTGCTTCAACGTAAAAAACGATCCGCTTTTAAAGGGCTTTTGCGGTCTTTTTGGGAACTCCGCCGTCGACAGATTCGAGGGCTATTCCGAGATAATTTCCGCGCTTTTGCTTTCGGGGAAAACGCTTGGCGAGTATCTTCACGACCTGCTGATATTCTCGAATTCCCCGATAATAATAACCGCCGCGAAGAACCCTACCGAACCGCGCCATCAGGCAATAGAGCGCGACTTGGAAGTAATACGCGAGCTGTCGCGGCTTGATTCCAAAAGTCTCAAAAAACAGCTCTCCGAGAACTTCGGCACGAGCTTTGAAGCGCTCCCCGATTACGATTGCGGCAGCTTTGAATACGATGCAAATTATTTTATAGAATTCGCGAAAAAGCACGGCAGCGGCAGCTTCGCGAAATACAAGGCGTTCAGCTACGACGGGGAACTCCGCCCCATCGAATTCCCCGATCCGATAAGACTTTCCGAGCTTAAGAATTACGACGTGCAAAGACAGCAGGCGGTGGACAACACGTTGTGCTTTTTGAACGGCAAGCCCGCCCAGAACGTGCTTTTGTACGGCGACCGCGGCACGGGAAAATCCGCGACGGTAAAGGCGATCTTAAACGAGTTTGAGAGCCTTCGCATGGTGGAGATATCCAAGAATAATATAGGACTTCTCCCCGAGCTTTTCGGAAAGCTCCGCGATATTCCGCTGCATTTTATCGTTGCGATAGACGATCTGTCGTTCTCCGAGAACGACGACCGCTTCGGCGCGCTGAAAGCGGTGCTGGAGGGGAGCCTTTCGCGCCGCCCCGAGAATATCCTCATCTACGCGACCACCAACCGCCGCAAGATAATCCGCGAGACCGCCGCCGAGCGCGAGATATCCGGCGCGGACGCGATAGACGAGAGTATGTCGCTCGCAGACAGATTCGGGCTTACGATAACCTTCACCAAGCCCGATAAGCGGTTGTATCTGGATATCGTAAGCAAGCTGGCAGCGGACGAGGGCATTTCCGTTCCCGAGGAAAAGCTGTTTTCCGAAGCGGAAAAATTCGCGCTCAACCGCGGCGGACGCTCTCCGCGAACCGCGCGGCAGTTTATAGATTGGTTAAACGGACGTATCTCAATGAATTTGGAGTATTGATTATGAAACGCATTGCTAAAATTCCCATTATCGCTGCACTATGCGGAGCGCTGCTGCTTTCGGGCTGCGACAACGGAAACTCCGTGCCGTCGGAGATAGTCGTGTCGGGAGAAAGCTCCGATGTCGGAGAATCTTATTTCCCCGCAAGCTCCTGCGGAGTAACGCTTGAAAAAGCCGTGGAAAAGGCGGTAAGCCTCTCTCCCGCGGCAACCGAGATAATCTGCGAGCTTGGATTTCAGTCCGCACTCGTTGGAGTGAGCAGCTATTGCGACTATCCGACAACCCTCTCCGCGGCAAAGGTAGGCAGCACCGAAAACCCCGATATAAACAGGATCATCGGTCTGAAGCCTGACGCAGTGATAACGCTCTCGGCATTGTCCGAGCGCGAGATATACGCTTTAAATCAAGCGGGAATAGCGGTGCTTACTGCGCCCGTTCCCACTAATATGGAGGAATATTCCGCGCTCTATCGCGAAATATCCGCGGCGTTTTACGGCAAAGAACAGACCGACAGCGAAAAGGGGATCGCGAAGTCCGCGCAGATAGGCAGAGACGCGCGTTCCGCATTGGAAAAAGCGTCGGGCGAAGTAAAGCTCGGAAGCTACATTTATATAACCGGAAAGCTCACCATAGCCGGCGCGAACACCTTTGAGAACGCCGTTTTGAGCCTTTCCGGAGAGAATATCTGCAAAGAAAGCGGCTATATCGCGCGCGAGGATTTTAAGGTGCCCGAAACCGCGCCCGAGTATCTGATCGCCGACAGCTCGCTTACTTACGCCGATATCACCTCCAGCGGGATCCTAAGCTCGTTTTTGGAGAACGGCTCCAAGCTGCGGTATGTAAGCTCCCGCTGCTTCGAGCGCCCCACGGCGAGAACCGCCGAGGTCTTTACGGAGATAACCAACCCCGAAACCTCCGAACCCACAGAAGAATAAACAAAAGGCGGTCTGTGACCGCCTTTTCCGTTAACTAATCTCTAATCTCTATTCTCTAACAACTACATCGGCGTGACGATGTAGCCGTTGTCATGCCAGTAATCGATGACCCTGCCGAGAACAGCCGTATTCGTCTCGGAAACCGCGTGCAGCAGATAAACCGCGCCGTTATGGGTTTTGGAGGTTATTTTGTCATACGC
This sequence comes from Oscillospiraceae bacterium, assembly GCA_022508965.1. Lineage (GTDB taxonomy): Bacteria > Bacillota > Clostridia > Oscillospirales > Ruminococcaceae > CAG-115. The sequence continues at coordinate 10,512 of JAFLUD010000030.1, read as the reverse complement.
GAAGTCAGCGGCGGGCTGATTATCCGTCTGCCAATCCTGATAAGCGAAGCTCCACAGAACGGTGGTGTAGCCAAGCTCCTTAGCGCACGCGAGAACTCTCTCGGAGAATTCCCCCTTAGGCGGGCGCATAACGTACATATCGTAGTTGAAGTTGTCCTTGATATACTCGTGGAGCTTGGAAAGCTCGCCGCGCAGCTTCTCGTCGGAACAGTCTGGCAGCGACGGGTGAGAGCAGGTGTGATTTCCGACGGTGTGCCCCTCGTCGATCATTCTGCGGATAAGCTCGGGGTTCTGCTCGGCGTAATCAAGCGTCACAAAGAACACCGCCGGCACGTTCTTTTCCTTAAGAATATCGAGAATACGCCCCGTACAGCCGTTTTCATAGCCCTCGTCGAAGGTCAGCCACAGCCGCTTTTTATCGGCTTCCCCGACGAACAGCCCGTGAAGCTCCTCGAATTGTCGCTGTGAGGAGACCGCGTCGACGGGTCGGTTGTAGGAATCGACGCTTGGACCCAGCCCCCAGGCGATCTTCTTGTTGTCATAGCCCGAAAGATCCTCCGAAAAAGCGGTGGTTTGAAGGAGTGCCGCCGCCAATACCGCGGCAAGTGTTTTTTTCATATTATCAGTCCTTTTCGTTTAGTGTATTATTATTTTTTCTGAAATCGCGTTGTTTATTAGTGAATTTAAACAGTAAAATTCTTGAAATAATTCCCGTTATATGTAAATTCCTAAAAATATTGGCCGCCTTTTCTTATTTTTGTAATTTTTCTATTGTAAAATGAAGAAAAATGTGTTAAAATATAAATAGGCAAGTATTCTCTGATAGAAAGAAAACAAGTTAAGAACAAAAGGAGAGCCGCTTTATGTCAAAATTGGGCGAACTCATAAAACTGCTGCGGGGACACCGTGTGTTTATCCAGACGCACAATTTCCCCGACCCCGACGCGATCGCCAGCGCATACGGGCTTCAGGTGCTGCTCGAGCATTTTGATATCAAGACGATAATATGTCATCACGGCAATGTAGAGCGCGCCGCGACCGCGAATATGATCGCCGAGTTCGGAATTGAAATGACAACCGACGAGGATCTCAAGGATATGACCGAGGAGGATTACATAATCACCGTTGATTCTCAGAAGGGAAACGCGAATATCCGCGATCTTATCGGCGACGAAGTGGCTTGTATAGATCATCACCCCGTCTATGTGGACCTCAGCGAGTATAAGTTCATAGATATCCGCGAGGTGGGAAGCTGCTCGACGATAATCGCCGATTATTACCGCGAATATCAGCTGGAGATGCCCGAGTCGGTGGCGACGGCGCTGCTGTACGGATTAAAGTGCGATACGCGTGATTTTACGCGCGGAGTAACTCAGCTTGACGTTGACATATACAGCTACCTGTTCCCCAAGAGCAGCGGAAAGCTGATACGGCGTTTCCAGTCGGGCGAGATAATGTTCGACGAGCTGAACGCGTTCTCCGACAGCATGAGAAACGTCGAGATTTTCAATGGTGTGGCGTTCTGTTATCTGAATTTCGACTGCGCGGACGCTTTTCTGGCAACCGTCTCCGATTTTATTCAGAACATCGACACGGCGTATTTCGTTATCGTGTACGCTCACAGAGGCGAAGGCTTCAAATTCTCCGTGCGCAGCGAGCTGGACGAGCTTGACGCGGGGCAGATAGTCTCCGAAGCGCTTAAGGACGTCGGATCGGGCGGCGGACACAAATCCATGGCGGGCGGCTATGCCGACGAAGCTAAGGTTCTTGCCATAAGCATCGACTACAACAACGTTATCCAGAACCTGTTTTTGGACGTTATCAACGGCATCCCCGAATTCAAACTCGCCGAAAAGCGAATTGATTTCAAAGAGCAAAGTTGATATATTCTCACCCCTTGTACCCGCAAGGGGTGTTTTGCTTTCCGAATTATTAAATGTTGACAATTACTGAAAAAGGTGGTATAATAATAAAGTATATTGAATAATGGGGGAGTGTTTTCTTTGACAATATTTTACAAGTTCGAGGGAAAGCTGTATATAAATATTACCAACGGCTGCCCATGCGACTGCGTGTTCTGTATTCGCAAGAACGGCGACAGCATAGAGGACAACGACAGCCTGTGGCTGGAGCACGAGCCTTCCTTTGAGGAGATCGCCGAGGCGTTCGACGCTTTTGATAAAGAGGGAATAACCGAGGCGGTGTTCTGCGGTTACGGAGAACCCACCGTGCGCGTCGAAATGCTGTTGAAGACCGCGGAATATATCAAGTCAAAGTCGGATATGAAGCTGCGGCTGAACACCAACGGCTTAGTGCGGCTGATCCACAAGGAATTCGATATCAACCGCTTCAAGGGCATGGTGGATTCGGTATCAATAAGCCTTAACGCTCCGAGCGCCGCGAGATATAACGAGGTCACGCGCCCGTCGTTCGGCGAGAGCGCTTATGATGAAATGCTGGATTTTGCCGTAAAGATGAAGGATATCTGCGGGGAGGTTTCCTTTACGGTGGTGGACGTGATCTCCGAGGACGAGATAAGCGAGTGCAAAAAGATATCCGAGCGGCTGGGGATCCCGCTTCGGGTGCGCTCCTACGTCACCGACAATGAGAGCTACTCATGAGGATTTTGGGAATAGACCCCGGCTATGCTATCGTAGGTTACGGGGTATTGGAATTCGACAATATGCGCTTTAAGGTGATAAACTACGGCGCTATCACCACCAACCCCGAAACGCCGTTCGATAAGCGCCTGTCGGAGATCTATGGGGATATGTGCAGCGTTCTTGAAATGTTCAAGCCCGACTGCGTAAGCATCGAGAAGCTGTATTTCAACACCAACATCACCACGGGAATAGACGTTGCGCAAGCCCGCGGAGTAATAATGCTCGCCGCCGCGCAGCGTGATATTCCGGTGTTTGAATACACGCCGCTTCAGGTAAAGGTGGCGGTTACCGGCTACGGTCGCGCGGAAAAGCGCCAGATGCAGGAGATGACAAAGAACATTCTCCGCCTAAAGGAGATACCCAAGCCCGACGACACCGCCGACGCCTTGGCGATAGCGATCTGTCACGGACACACGGGCGGCTCCAAGCTATCGGAGATAATGCGTGAAAACAAAGCGCAGCGCTGATTTTGCGCTAAAACGAAAGGAGAAATAAAATGATATACAGTTTGCAGGGAGAGCTGGTCCATTGGGAACAGGGGCTTGCGGTAGTTGAGTGCGGCGGTGTCGGTTACGCGTGCAGAACGACGATGAACACGCTGGCGAAGATACGCGATCTTGACGAGGTGAAGCTGTATACATATCTGCATATAACGGAGAATTCGCTTGATCTGTTCGGCTTCGCGGACAATTCCGAGCTGTCCAGCTTCAAGCAGCTGATATCCGTATCGGGAGTGGGACCCAAGGCCGCGCTGTCGATACTGTCGGATATAACGCCGTCAAAGCTCGCGCTGTGTATAACGACGGGCGACAGCAAAACGCTCACGAAATCCCCGGGAATAGGCGCGAAGATAGCGCAGAGAATAGTTCTTGAGCTAAAGGACAAGGTCGCTAAGGAACAGAAATTCTCCTCCGCCGAGCTTGCGTCCGCTCCGATGGCAAGCGGAAACAACGTTTCCGAGGCGATGATAGCGCTTCAGACGTTGGGCTTCAGCCCCGCGCAGTGCGGAACGGCTCTGTCGGGAGCCGACCCGAACGCTTCGGTAGAGGAACTGATAAAATACGGATTGAAAAACCTTGCCTAAAAAGGAGGGTATCCTTGAAAAACAATAATAAACAGAATAACATAGCGTTCATATTTGTGGGAATGATGCTGGGCGCGGTGATGATGATAACGGTCGATGCCGCTGACAGCGAGAACCGTTTTCTTACGCTTATAATTGCGGGATTTTTCGCGCTTGGCGGACTGTTCTTCTTTCTGAGAGCAATTTTCGACAATTTTATTATCCCCTACATAAACCGCCGCCGCGCGGCTGTACGCGCATTGGGCAAAGAGGGGATAAGGATAATGCGCAAGGACGAGACCGCAAGGCTCGCGTATAAGGGGATCTACGCGATAATGAGCGGAAAATTCCCGCAGGCGGAGGAGTACCTCCAGCAGGCGCTCTCGCGTTCGGATGTCCGCCAGAATCAGCTGTTTTGTATAGAATGGCTGATACGGCTTTATGAAGCGACGGAAGCCGATTCGCGGCTGCTGTGGTGCTACCGCAAGGCGGTGGAATTCTCCCCCGACAATCCGGAAGCGCAGTCGCGGCTGGGACACGCGTATTTCTCGGAGGGAAAGCTCGATCAGGCGGATTATTGCTTCCGACAGGCGCTGCGCTATGACCCGAACAACGGGTATTCCTACTTCAGCTTAGCGAAGATACAGTTGGTTCGCGGACAGGACGAGCAGGCGTATGAAACGCTCGAAAAGCTCCTCAAAATAAATGAGAATCACCCCCTCTGCCACGCGGAGCTTGCCGACTATTATGCATTGAAGGGCGATAGGGAAAACGCCGAGGCGGAGTGCAAAAAAGCCCAGCTGTGCGGAATAAAAGACCCCGACGAGCTGAACCGCCGCATAAACGCGATGCTGAGCTTCAACGAGACAAAATTCAGCGGCGAGGATCTGCCGAGTATGTATTATCGGAGAATAGAAAAACCCTCCGATGAGGATCGGGAGAAGCTCCCCGAAAAAACGGAAAAGCCAACTACTGAACAGTGAGGAATAAAAATGCTAGAGATGTCAAACGACGAATTTGACTTTAACCCCGCCGACCGCATCGTTGAGCCGTCCTTCAGCGAGATCGACAGCGAGGCGGATCTTACGCTCCGACCGAAAACGCTCGCGGAGTACATCGGACAGGATAAGGTCAAAGAGAACATGGCGGTATATATCGAGGCTGCGAAAAAACGCGGCGAGTGCCTCGATCATGTGCTGCTGTACGGACCCCCGGGCTTGGGAAAAACCACGCTCTCCTGCATAATCGCAGCGGAAATGGGCGTAAATATCCGCATAACGTCGGGACCCGCGATCGAAAAGGCAGGGGACTTGGCTGCGCTGCTCACCAATTTGCAGGCGCACGACGTGCTGTTTATAGACGAGATCCACCGCCTGTCTAGACAGGTCGAGGAGGTCTTGTATCCCGCGATGGAGGACTGCGCGCTGGATATCGTCATGGGAAACGGTCCCGCCGCGCGTTCAATCAGAATTGACCTGCCGAAATTCACGCTCATCGGTGCGACAACGCGCTCGGGACAGCTTTCCGCGCCGCTTCGCGACAGATTCGGAGTAGTCCAGCGCCTGGAGCTTTACACTCACGAACAGCTGTGCGATATCGTTCAGCGTTCGGCGGTTATTTTGGGAATTCCCTGCATGAAGGACGGGGCGCTTGAAATTGCCAAGCGTTCGAGGGGAACTCCGCGTATTGCAAACCGCCTGCTCAAGCGTGTCCGCGACTTCGCGCAGGTATTGGGCGACGGCAAGATAACGCGTGAGATAGCCGACACCGCGCTCGGGAAGCTGGAGATCGACGATCTCGGACTTGACAGCCTCGACAGAAGATTCCTTGAAATGATAATCACAGGCTACAACGGCGGCCCCGTGGGGCTTTCGACGCTTGCCTCCGCATTGAATGAGGAAGCGGTCACTTTGGAGGACGTCTGCGAGCCGTATCTCATGCAGCTCGGCTTCGTCGCGAAGACTCCGCGCGGCAGAGTAGCGACCGAGCTTGCGTATAAGCATCTGGGGATCCGTCATAACGCAAACGACGCACAGCAAACGCTGGAGGACATCTGATATGAGAATTTCCGACAAATGGACGGACTACGAGCTTATCGACACGTCAGACGGCGAGCGGCTGGAGCGCTGGGGGAACGTCACGCTGATAAGACCCGACCCGCAAATTATCTGGAAAAGCTCCGCAAAGACTTCCGAGTGGAACACCGCCGACGCGCGGTATATCCGTTCGTCGTCGGGCGGTGGAGCGTGGGATTATCGCAAAAAGCTCCCCGAAAGCTGGCAGATAAGCTACGGCGAGCTGAGATTTATGGTGAAGCCCACTGGCTTCAAGCATACGGGCTTATTTCCCGAGCAGGCGGTGAATTGGGACTATTGCGCCGATTTGATAAGGAACGCCGACCGCCCGATAAACGTGCTGAATCTTTTCGCATATACCGGCGGAGCCACGCTCGCCTGCGCGAATGCGGGAGCTTCCGTCTGCCATTGCGACGCCGTAAAGGGAATGGTGGATTGGGCGCGTACAAACGCGAAATTATCCAAATTAGACGATAAGCCGATACGCTGGATAGTGGACGACGCGGTGAAGTTTATTAAACGCGAAATTCGACGGGGAACAAAATACGACGCGGTGATACTCGACCCGCCAAGCTACGGCAGAGGGACCAACGGCGAGATGTGGAAGCTGGAGGACAGCATTTTCGGTCTTATGGAAGACATCACTCAGCTTTTGTCGGAAAATCCGCTGTTCGTGCTGTTGAATTCCTATACAACGGGGCTGTCCGCGTCGGTCATGAGCTATCTGCTCGAAATGACGGTAGGCAGGCGGTATAAAATTGAAGTTCTTTCCGAGGAAATAGGACTTCCCGTAAAACAGACGGGCTTGCCGCTCCCATGCGGTAGCACGGCTATCGTTAAATTCATTTAATAAAGAGGACAAAGGATTGGATATAATAAAGGTAGAGGATCTGTGCTTCGACTATGAGACCCGTGATGAAGACGGCAAGCTGATAGACAAAAGCACCGCTCTCAAAAATGTGAACCTGACTGTTCCAGAGGGGCAGTTTTTAGCGATATTGGGACACAACGGCTGCGGGAAATCCACGCTCGCAAAGCACTTGAACGGGATACTTACTCCCACGAGCGGAACGGTTACCGTAAACGGCATCGACACCTCCGACGAGGACAGGATATTCGACGTTCGCCAGACAGTGGGAATGGTGTTCCAAAATCCCGACAATCAGCTTGTAGCAACGATCGTCGAGGAGGACGTTGCGTTTGCTCCCGAGAATCTGGGAGTTCCCCCTGAGGAGATACGCACCCGCGTAGACAATGCGCTAAAGCAGGTGGATATGTACGAATTCCGCGAGCACGCGCCGCATCAGCTTTCGGGCGGTCAGAAGCAGCGCATAGCGATAGCGGGCATAATCGCCATGCAGCCGCGCTGTATCGTCATGGACGAACCTACCGCGATGCTCGATCCCAAGGGCAGGCGCGAGGTCATGAAAACGATAAAGCGCCTGAACAAAGAGCAGGGGATCACCGTTATCCTCATCACGCATTATATGGACGAAGCGGCGCAGGCAGACCGAGTTGTGGTAATGGATAAAGGCGCGGTGCTGATGGACGATGTTCCCGGAAAGATATTCGCGCGCGCCGAGGAGCTTCGCGCCGTGGGACTTGACGTTCCGCAGGTGACCGAGCTGTGCGGCTTTTTGAGGAAAAACGGCGTGAAGATTTCCCCGGAAATAATCTTCGAGGAGGAATGTGCCAAGGCGATCTCCGAGCTTTCTCTGAAAAAGAAAACCGCCGATTTCTCCGATAAGACCGCCGCTGTAAAGAAAACAGAAGCTTCCCCCGAAATAGCGGGCTTGCGCGATCTCACCTATAAATACAGCATAGGAACGCCGTTTGAGAAGACGGCGGTAGACAACGTAAGCCTTTCGGTAGGCAAGGGCGAGTTTGTGGGAATAATCGGGCACACGGGAAGCGGAAAATCCACGCTTATCCAGCACCTCAACGGACTTATAAAGCCTACCTCCGGCACCGTTCTGGTGGACGGAAAAAACATCTGGGGCAAGGGCGTAAATATCCGCGATATCCGCTTTAAAGTGGGAATAGTCTTCCAGTATTCCGAGCATCAGTTGTTTGAAGAAACTGTCGCCAAGGACATCGCCTACGGACCCAAGAATATGGGGCTTTCCGAAGAGGAGATAAAGCAGCGCGTAGAATCCGCCGCCGAGAGCATGGGAATTTCTCATCTTCTGGAAAAATCGCCGTTCGAGCTGTCGGGCGGACAGCAAAGGCGCGTCGCGCTTGCGGGAGTGCTCGCGATGGACCCCGACGTGCTGATACTCGACGAACCCGCCGCAGGTCTCGATCCCAAGGGCAGGGACAAGATACTGGGGCTTATCAAGCAGTATCACGAGAGCCACGAAAAAACAATACTGCTGGTGTCTCATTCCATGGAGGATATAGTGAAATTCGCCACAAAGGTCCTCGTAATGAACAAGGGCGGGGTATTCTGCTATGACGAGACCGACAGGGTGTTCGAGCGCACCGACGAGCTGGTGTCGATAGGGCTGGACGTTCCGCAGATAACGCGCCTGTCGCATAAGCTAAAAGCCCTCGGCATCGACATCGGAAACGACATCTATACAACAGAAAGAGCAGCGCGGCGTTTGCTGACGCTGATTTAAGGAACAGAACAAATGATAAAGGATATAACGATCGGACAGTATTTCCCGGGAAATTCCGTCATACACAAAATGGACAGCCGAGTAAAGCTGCTTTTGGACATTTTGTATCTGGTAATATTGTTTACCGCGCAGAATTTCACAGGACTTCTCGTGGGAATGCTGTTTATGGTAATTTGCTATTCAATAGCGAGAATAAAGTTCATAATGATATTGAAGAGCATAAAGCCGATATTGCCGCTGATGATCTTCACGGCGATATTGAATCTGCTGTTTATCAAAGGTGAAGAACCGCTGTTTTCGTGGTGGATAATATCTATCTACCCCGAAGGAATCCGCACCTCGGCGTTTATGCTGGTGAGAATCCTGGCGCTTATAATCGGAATGTCGCTGCTGACCTACACCACCTCTCCGATAATGCTCACCGACGCCATCGAGCGGCTTTTGAACCCGCTCAAGAAGATACGCTTTCCCGTGCACGAGCTTTCGATGATGATGACGATAGCGCTTAGGTTTATCCCGACGCTTGTCGAGGAGACCGACAAGATAATGTCCGCGCAGAAAGCGCGCGGCGCGGAGCTTGACAGCGGAAACATATTCCAGAAAGCCAAGTCGCTTATCCCGATACTGATACCGCTGTTTGTGTCCGCGTTTAAGAGAGCAAACGAGCTTGCCACCGCAATGGAATGCCGCTGCTATCACGGCGGCGAGGGAAGAACGCGGCTTCGTCAGCTTCACACGGCCCCGCGGGACTTTGTCGCGGTCGGGATCATGCTCATACTGTTCGCGGGAGTGATCACCATGAACTTCTTTCCCGTTATCCCCTAGGAGGACAAATGCGAAATCTTAAGGTGTTTATTGCGTATAATGGAGCGGATTATCACGGCTTTCAGCGCCAGGAGAACGCCCTTACCGTCCAGGAGGTCGTCGAAAAGGCGATAGGGAAGCTGCTGAAGATCCCCCCGCCCGTGATCTACGGCTGTTCTCGCACCGACACGGGAGTACACGCGCGGCGGTTCTGCTTCAACGTCCATATCGACAGCAATATCCCCTGCGACGGCTTTATTAAGGGAATGAACACGCTCCTGCCCGACAGTATAGCGGTGCTTTCCTGCGAGGACGCTTCGGAGGAATTTCATGCGCGTTATTGCACAAAAGCAAAAGAATATGTATATTTGATAAACAACAAGCCCTCCCGAGACGTTTTTCTGCAAGCTCTCGCATATCATTATCCGTATGAGCTGAACGTAAAGAAGATGAACGAGGCTGCCCGTCTGTTTGTCGGGGAACACGATTTCGCGGGATTTTGCCGCTCCGAGGGAAAAGCGCGCGTGAAGTCCACGGTGCGGACGATTTACGAACTGTCCGTTTCCCAAAAAGAAGGAATATGCGAAATAAAGATACGCGGCAACGGCTTTCTGTACAATATGGTGAGAATCGTCGCGGGAACGCTCATCTACGTCAGCGAGGGCAGACGGACCTTGGGGGATATAGAGACCGCGCTGAAAACAGGCGACCGCAGCTTCGCGGGAGTAACGCTCCCGCCCGAGGGATTGTATCTTAATGAGGTTTTTTATGAGGAACCGACAGCGTCGGCAGCCGAGCTTCTCCAAAATATAAAAAAGCTGCACACAACCGAATTGGGGGCGGAGAGGATAAAGAACAACCTGCGGCTTGAGACCGGCGATGTTGTCGAATGGTGCAGAAAAGTGATACAAAGCCGAGGCGTGAAGATTATTCAAAAAGGTAAAAATTGGTATATCTCCGCAAACGGCGTTACGATTACCGTAAACGCAAAAAGCTTTACAATAATAACGGCTCACAGACAGGCGCGTCAGCGGTAATTACTTTACAGTTGACATCGGAGTGCTAAGTGTGTTATAATAACAGCAACGGGTTAGCCGTACAGCAATTTGCGTACAACACCGTTCCACATACGCTGGGAATACCCGCGGCGGCTCGCCGCTGTGATATAATAAAAGCGTAAACGCTTTTATTATATTTTTATCTCAATGCCCTCACGCATACGCAGACCGGAGGTCTGCTCCGCGCGTATCGGGCAATTATACCATATCCTGCGGATATGGTATAAT
>JAFLUD010000003.1 GCA_022508965.1 Oscillospiraceae bacterium | reverse complement strand
GCGCTAGGCACGGTCTCTCCACAAATCTTGTCTGCTTTTTATCGAGAATTAGTATAAAACAAGCCCCGAAGCAGTCGGATCAAACTGATTCGGGGCTTTAACTATTCCCTTTATTCTCAAAAACTATCAGCGGAAACCGTACAGCTGCACCTGCTCGAAGCCGTCCAGCAGCGACTCGGACATAGAGAACGCCATTTCTACGCCCCGCGCTACGCACTCGATAGGCTTGTCCGCGATAAAGCAGGGCGCGCCAACGCGGTCGGTTATAAGCTCCGCAAGTCCGCCGAGCATTGCGCCGCCGCCCGTAAGCAGGATACCGTTGCTGAGAATGTCGCCGACAAGCTCCGGCGGCGTGGATTCCAACACCAGCTTTATCTGCTCGACTATCTCCATGGCGTTGTCGTGCAGCGCCTCGTACATATCAATATCTGTGATCTCCAAACTCTCGGGAAGTCCTTTTAGCAGGTGTCTTCCGCGAACCACCATCTTCTTCTCGCCCGTGGGATTGAACACGTTGGTGATCTCCATTTTCGCCTTTTCAGCGGTTTTTTCTCCGATGAGAATTTTATACTTCTGGGTAAGGTGACGAATTACCGCGGCGTCAAACTTGTTTCCCGCCATTTTAACGGAACGCGACTGTACTATTCCGTTAAACGACGCAATCGCGACGTCGGAGGTCCCTCCGCCGATATCAACGACCATCGTGCCGTTGGGCTTTGAAATATCTATTCCCGCGCCGATAAGAGCAGCGATCGGTTCCTCTATAAGGAACACCTTGCGCGCGCCCGCGGAAAGCGCCGCCTCAACAACGGCTCTGCGTTCAACATCGGTGACTGAGCTTGGCACGCAAAGCACCACGCGCGGCTTTACCATAAATCCGCCGTTTACTATATTAATGAATTCTTTGATCATCGCCTGGGTCATGTCGTTGTCCGAGATCACGCCGTCCTTTAGCGGACGCACCGCAACGATGTACTCGGGCGTTCTTCCAAGCATTTTATACGCTTCGCTGCCAACGGCTACGACCGCCTTTTTCTTCTTGTCGTATGCAACGACCGACGGCTCGTTGAGAACTATTCCCTTGCCCGAGACGGTTATGATAATATTCGCCGTTCCCAGGTCTATTCCGATATCCAGAGACATATTTTTGCTCCTTATTGTTGTTATTTGTTATGGTTATTATTGCTGAAATCGCAGCCGATTACTCATCGTGGAAACAGCGTTTTTTGTTGCAGATAAGCTCCCTTATCATCGCGGTCAGAACTATCCTGCGCATCGGTTCGACGCGGTCTTTAAGCTCGCGCGTGGGGGTTCTGCGTGTGAATTTATTCACCCTCGCAAAACGCGCGGGCACCTTCTCGGACATCATGCGGCAGAACACCTCAACGCACTTGTCGCAGCTGCAGGCGTTGAATCGGTCGAGGATCTCGGGCGCCTCGTATTCGATGGCAAGCTCGGTGATGTTCACCACCACGGTGTCCTGAGCGTCGGAGAACGCCTCGTTGAGATCGCTGCTTACGTCACGCTTCATTATCCGCGACAATGGCTCTCTCTTGCGAAGCTGCTCGGGGATCTGGCTTTTTCCCGCCATTATCACTTGATTTGCCTTGCTCTTATTGTCCTCCACCAGCTTCATTACCTGCGGAGTTTTGCAGCCCGAGGATTGCTTTGCCGCGGGCTTTTGCGGTTTTATTTTTCCGCGAGATTTTTTACTCATTTTTTATCTCCGCTTTTCTTAGAGGAAGTTTTTTTAACGGCAGGAGAAATAAGCTCCTTGATAAACGCCTTGTATTCCTTTGCAGCGCGGCTGTTCGGGGAGTAGGTGATGATCGATTCTCCGTGTGCGGGCGCTTCGGCAATGGACACCGACGCGCTTATTTTCGTGTCGAATATTGTGGTCCCGAGCTGATCGGCTATCATCTGCGCCAGCTCTTCGACTTCCTTTGTGAGAGTAAAGCGCGGATTGTACTTATTTAATAGGATCCCGCGCACCGCAAGAGACTTGTTGTAATATCTCTTGACAGCAAATATCGTCTGTCTGAGCTGAGCGATTCCCTGAAGAGAAAGCACCTCGCACAGCATCGGGATAATAAGCTCGTCCGAGGCGGTGTAGGCGTTTATCGTCAGCACCGAAAGCGCCGGCGGCGTATCCAGAATGATATAGTCGTAATCCTTTTTGATGTATCCGAGCTGTTCGCGCAGAACATACTCGCGCCCTACGCCCGTCATTTCAAGCTCCAAGCCCGACAGCAGTATATTAGACGGAACAACGTCGCAGATATCCCCGTGAATAACGGCGTCGCCGATATCGCAGTTTCCTTTCATAACGTCATAAATCGTGAAGTTGTCCTCCACCTCTATTCCGAGGCTGAAGCTCAGGTTTCCCTGAGGGTCGAGGTCAACCGCAAGGACTTTTTTTCCCATCTGGGAAAGTCCCCCGCAAAGACCCGCGCAGGTGGTTGTCTTTCCCACGCCGCCCTTTTGATTTGTCACCGCAATTACCTTTGTCAATGCAATTCCTCCAATTTAGCCGTTTAAACAACACAGGGGGCGCACAAAGATGTACCTTCCCTGTACGCCCCTGCACGTCCCTGTTGTCTAAACTATTTATTTACCCACTTCAAACTCGGGGTCTTCATACTCGCCGGATGCACTGTCCTCCGGAACGTATACATGGTAGTTGGTCTTACCGTTCTTCTTTACGAAGTACATAGCGGTATCGGCATAAGCAATAAGCTCGTTGCAGTCCTCTGTGTGCTGCGGGCAGTAGGATATACCTATCGACGCGCGAACGTTGATGAGCATATCGTCCGCCGTGGTATAGCCGACATACAGCTCGTCGATGATGTCCATTGCGATCTGCTCGAGATTTGCCACGTCGTCCTGGTTGGTATAGCACAGAACGAATTCGTCGCCGCCGAAGCGTCCAGCGAAGCCGCCGCGGTCGTCAACCTTTTTACGGATAGTGTCAGCCACAAAGCGGATTACTTCGTCGCCGACCGCGTGTCCGTAGCGGTCGTTGATAAACTTGAAGTCGTCGACATCTATGAACATCAAGCCGACCTTATTGGGACCTCTGCGGTCAAGCTGAGTGGTGAGCTTCTTGATAAACGTGCTTCTGTTATAGAGCTGCGAGAGGAAGTCGTAGCTTGCACGCTCTGAGAGCTGAACCTCAAGCTTCTTCTCGTTGTCGATATCGGTCAATACGCCGATTACACGAAGCGCCTCGCCCAGACGGTTGGTGATGCAGGTAGCCTTGCAGGAGATCCAAACGACAGCGCCGCTCCTGGTCTTTACCTGATACTCTCCGGTGTAGTTGGTCAGGTTCTTCAAAAGAGTATTGATATCGCGCTTATATTTATCCGCGAATTCCTGTTCCATCAGAGAATCAAGGAAGCGTCCGTTGGAGAGGGTCGCGTTGGAGATGTTGAGATCGAACTTCGCGAGCAGATTGTCGGAAACGTACATTCTTTCTTTATGGAAATCCCACTCGAAAAGCATATTATCGGACAGCGAAGCTATCGTGCGGTAACGTTCACTGTTCAGAACTACCTCGTCGAGGAATTCGTTGAAGGAGTTCTTGATCGCGCCAAGCTCGCTCTTGTCGTGCTTGGTGTCAAAGCGCATGGAGGAGGAAATGCCCTCGTCGGTGTTGATATTGCTCATCTCTCTGAGCATCTGCTGCATATTGTTGACAAACTTTCCGATGATCACGAACGCCAGCAGCAGCGCGAGTACGCAAACTACCGCAACCGCAGCCCAGATGATGATATTTCTCTGCGAAGCGAAATCGGTAAGCGCGGTGGAATCCGCGATACCTACCCAGCGCCAGGTGTTTACATCGGGGATAATACCGTATACAAAGGATAATTTTCCGGTTTTTCCGGTTTTCATGTTTTCGGCGCTATTTTTATCGGTAACATTGGTGCTATCGAAGATATGGCGAACCTCGCCTTTAAAAGCGCCGTCAAGCTGACCGCTGTTCATAGGGGAGCCGCTTGCGCCGAAATTCACGGTATTGCCGTCGGAATCGACCAGCGCCAAATAAGCTCTTCCGTCGAGATAAGTACCGTTAAGTGCTCTGCCTATGCCGCTGTTAGCGTTTACGGAAACTATGAAAACCACATATCCCGCTTCATTGCCGCTTGCGCCCTTTATCGCGTGCGAAACGTAAAACGCGTCGGTCTGATAGCTCTCCCAGGTGAGCAGCCCGGATACGGAAAGCAGTCCGCCCTCGTCGTAATGCTCGAAGTTTCCTGTCTGAGATCTCTTGGCAGAAACCAGCACAACGCCGTTCTTATCAACGATCAGCGCGTCAATGATGTCGCCGCTTTCGCTTATGAACGCTTTTAACTCGTTTTCAGCCGCGTTGTTGTTCTTCTCGGCGTTCTCAATGACCGCCCCCATCTTCGCCAAAGACGCCGCTCCCTCGGTATACCCGGAAAACAGCGCGTCAATCGCACCGGATTTGGACAGCGAAACAGCCGCAAGCTCGTTTTCGCGGACGTCCTTGCTGTAATTGATGGTCGCAAACGTGCCCACCAAACCCAGAATTATGGACGGCACGATCGCAAAGATAAGCAGAACGCCTATCAGACCAAATTTCAGAGTCGATTTTCTCATCGTTTTTCCCCCTAAGCAGATAAATATATTTTACTGGCGCGGAATTGCCCTGCGTCAAAAATTTCCTTCTTCCTCGGCGACCTGTTTCTGCCGCTGTTCAGACTGTACCCTGTGAATGAATTTTCCTATGTAATCCTCCTGGGCGCCCGTAAGCCCCTGGAACTCGCAGCCGTAGCCCCTGACGCTTCCGTCGGGAGCGCGCTGTACTCTCAGCACCTTTGCCACCGTGTTCAGCGGAAGATTCTCCACCAGATCAAGCTCTACACAAACCAGATCGTCCGGCATCAGCTCGTCTTCAATTACCAAAAATACGCCGCCGACGTTGATATCCAGGACCGTTATCGGAAGCGGATCGTCATATCGGACGGTTTGCTCATCGCGCACATAGAAAAGCAGCCTGCCTTTTTCGTTGACCTTTAGCTTAAAGTATCTCCGGCGTTCTTCCAGAACCTGATTATCGTTTGAAAGCAGGAGCTTTATATTCAATTGAGTGTCCATCGACACGGAAACGGCGCCGTTGTATTGGATCCTGTCGCCGCTTTTTGTGGTGGTGACTACCAGAACGAAGGTGTTGCGGTCGAACTCGGGCAGGTTCCTGCCCTTTATCATCACTATGCTGTCCTCGCCGGCGGCGATGTTTGTGGGAACAACAAAGTTCTTTTCCGCAGATATTATCGGAACGCCCTTTTCGTCCAAGACGTCAACCTTTATGATTTTACCGCCGAAAATCATTGACATCAACCTTTACCTGAATTTATTGCAGAATACTCCTTTAACTATTATACAATATTATTCTTAATAAATCAAGTATTTTTATAAAAATTCTAAAAAAATTACAGATTTTTTATTATTTTTTGTATTAACATTACAAGCTATCGGTCAATTTCTCTCACATTTTTTCAAAAAGGCGGGAGATATCTTCGGGAATTTCGCTTTTGAGGGAAATCAATTCACCCGAAATTGGGCTTATGAACTCCGCTTCACCACAGTGAAGCGCTTGACGCGCGATGTCCGAGCAGCTGCCGCCGTACATCTCGTCGCCGCACAGCGGAAAGCCGATATGTGCCATATGTACGCGGATCTGGTGCGTTCTTCCCGTGAGAAGCGTCACCGCAAGCAGAGTCCGCCCGTTTTCCCAAAGAACGGGCTTGTAAAGCGTTTTTGCGGGCTGTCCGTCCGAACGCACCGCGCGTTTTATAATGCTGTCGGAGACCCTCCCGATAGGAGCGCTGACGCTGCCCGCCTCGGAAATTCTCCCGTCAACGGCGGCATAGTACACTTTGGATACCTTACCGCGCAGCGCCGAAGCGGCAAGGCGGTTTTTCGCACAGACGCAAAGCCCCGACGTGTTTCTGTCGAGGCGGTTGAGCGGTCTGAAGGCGATGCCCGGGTACATTGCCGCGAAAAGATTCGCGAGGGTATCGGTGTAATGCCCTATGGACGGGTGGGTGGGCAGATAGGGCGGCTTGTCGAACACGACGACGTCCTCGTCCTCGTAGACTGCCGCCGCCTTAACATCGGGGTTCGGCTCCACAGCGGCAGCGTCCTCCGGCAGCCTTACGCGCACGGTTTCTCCGAAAAACACGCGGTCGACGCTTCTCAAAACGGCTCCGCCGCGCGTCAGCCCGCCGCTTTGCTTGAGCTTGGTGACGATTCTCCGAGAAAAGCCCCTTCCCTTCAACAAGTCAAGCGCGGTCAAGCCGTTTTCCGACTGTGTTACCTCAAACGTCAGCTCTCTCATTTTGTCAGCGCGAGCTTAGCGGTGTTCGGGTATTCCTCTGCGAACGAGATAGCGTTGTACATGAACAATACCTGCGAGTATTCGTCGAGATCTACAAATCTGCCGATATCGGTGTTGATATAGCGCATATCCACCATAGTTATCTTGCTGTAATGCTTGGACAGGAACGGCACGAGCGAGTGCGCGTAGCTGTCCTTTATCACCAGCAGCGACTTTCCGTTGTCGACGTCGGTCTCGATCTCGACGATCGGAGCGTTGCTTCCCGTAAACGACGAGTATTTATCCTTTTCCTCGAGGAATTCCCTTACATAAAGTGAATCATACTCCAGCACCTCGGCGCCGTTGAGGACGGTCATCCTGACCTTGGGGTCGCCGCCAACCAGGTGATAATACTCCATAACATCGGCGGTTATCCTGTCGTCGAGAGTTTTTGAGTAAAGCGTTCCGTAGAACGAGTTGCTGGCGGTCTCGATATTGAACGAGCCAAGCCCGTAGGCGCTGTATCCCATCGACTTCGCCGCCGCGTTGTACGCGTAGAACGCTCCGAGACTGGTCCAGTGGTGGTCGGTGCGGTAGTAGATATACTCGTCCGCGTGACCGGACAGATAGCTCAGGCAGTCGATAGTCCCGACATTTTCCATTTTCTTGTAAACGTCGTCGATAAACGCCTTTTCACTCGCAAGTCCCGTGTAATTGGGGATCTGATTCCCGAAAAACTCCTGAGCGGTGGGCGCTATCATGATATACGTCTGCATATCGGGGTGGCGCTCCGCGAACTGGTTTATAATATTAATTGATTTATCCACGTCCTCGGGATCGTAGCTCTTGAAGCTCTGGATCAACTGATTTTTCAGCGTATAAACCCCGTTTATCTCGCGCTTTCCCGAGAGCGTCTGAAGCCTGTTGCAAGCCTTTACCCAGGTCTCGCGTCCGGCAAGATGGTCGCACAGATAGTTCTCGAAATCGTCCTTATACGCGTTGCCCTCGCGGTTGGTGAGGTATCTCCATTTGACGGCGTCGATATAATCCTTGGGAGCTTCCGCTTTTTCCCATTTATTCTTGTCGATGAGAGTGGGCATTTTCGCGAGCGTGCGGTTTTCGTTCTCGCTTTTATCGGCTTTAGGAAGAATTATCGTGGTTATCGGCAGAACCAGCAGAATAACCGCGAAGATCGCTATCATCAGCTTGTTTGGCGTCATTTTGAATTTCACGATGATCCCTCCTTAAAAGTTAAAGTACAAGAACGGATGATAGCTGGATGTCGTGATAAACGCGATGCTCGCCAGCATCACAGCCCCTTGAGCTATCGGATAGCCGTATTGGATAAGGCTCCAAGGCATTTGGGAAGTCTTTGCCTTGATCTTTTCGATGATTATTTTCAGAGAATCCGTGCAGCCGAAGATTGCCACAGCGAAGATTATTCCGTAGTTTACAAACGCGTTTATCGCGAATTTGTCTGCAAACGCTCCGTTCGCGCCAAACATAGCGGCGATGTAGGTACCCGTCTGCGTGAAAACCTCGCCAAAGCGCAGAGTTCCCGCTGCCACAGCGTCGAACAGCACCCAGCCGATCACCACCAAAACAAACGTATATAGCCAGCTGAAAAACTTCGGGATCTTTTCGAGCCATTTTCCCAAAAACAGCTTTTCCAGAACAATGAGAATTCCGAAATACGCGCCCCAGAACATAAAGTTCCATGCCGCGCCGTGCCAGATGCCCGTTATCGTCCATACGATGAGCAGATTGATAATGGTGCGCGCCTTTCCCTTTTTGCTTCCGCCGAGCGGGAAATACACATAGCTCTTGAACCATTCGCCCAAGGTCATGTGCCAGCGCCGCCAGAATTCCGAGATGCTTTTTGACATATACGGATAGTTGAAGTTCTCGGGGAAATTGAAGCCCATCATCTTGCCAAGCCCTATCGCCATATCCGAATAGCCCGAGAAATCAAAGTATATCTGGAACGTAAACGCCAGTATTCCCAGCCACGCCGTTGCCGCCGAGAGCTGCGTGTATTCCATAGCCTTGACTTCCGTCCACAGCATTCCTATATTGTCGGCGATGAGAACCTTTTTGCCAAGACCCGTTATAAAACGCGAAATTCCGCCGGCGATCATGCTTTCGGTGATGACGCGATCGTCTATCTCGTTCTGAACGTCCTCATAGCGGACGATAGGCCCCGCGACTATCTGAGGGAACAGCGTTACAAACGCCATAAAGCTCGCGGCGTTCTTCTGCACCTTGATCTTGCGGCGGTAGAGGTCTATCGTGTAGGACATCGACTGGAACGTAAAGAAGCTGATGCCGATAGGAAGCGGCAGGCTTTCTATATTCCCCGTAAGTTTGCCAAACAGCGCGTTGTACGCCGTTACAAACGGGTTTGTGACCTCAAGTCCGAACCAGTCGTTGAACGAGCCGATAAGGAAGTTTGAATACTTGAAGATCCCCAGCAGTCCTAAATTCATCACAATAGACACTATCAGGCACACGCGCCTTACCGCAGGCTTGTCGTCAAACCTGTGCATGATGCGTCCTGCGGTGTAGTCGATGAACGTGCTTAGAATCATCGCGAGAACGTAGATCGGCTCGCCCCACGCGTAAAACAGCAATCCGCTGATCAGAATTATAACGTTTTTGAGCTTTTTCGGCGAAATGTAATAAAGCACCAGCGTTACAGTCAAAAACGCAAGCAAAAATGTCAGACTTGAAAAAACCATAACCCTCTCCCGATTTCTTATAATTACCTATATTTTCTCAACGCTTTTCAGCGTGAAGTTACTGCGGTTAAGCAGCATATCGTGAGTAAAGACGCTGATGTCGCCGAGCGTTACCTTTACTTTTACAAAATCGTCCCCGGGCTTTAAGCCGTCAAGGTCGATGTCATAGTCGTTCATGTTGCCGAGCCCGTAGCATATTCCGTAAAAGCCGGCGTAAGAGATGAAGTATTCGTAATACAGCTCTCCCTCATCGCTGTCCCAATGATAGGAAATATCCGGGATAGCTGTGCTGCTTTTGCTGTCGGGGAAAAAGTACAGATCGCCGGCGGAGTTGTAAAGCGTGTCCACTTCAACAAGCATATATCCCGTAAGCTCTATCTCACCCTCGAATTCCAGACAGCCGCCCATCAGATACGCCCCCGGCAGAGCCTTTTCCTCATCGGAAAGGTAGCGGTATTCCCCGCTGAAAATCGAGTAAGCGCGGCTGACGGTGAGCGTGCCGAATTTATCGCCCTCGCAGATTCTAATATACTCCGAGCTTTTAGGGTACTCCTCGCCGTTATAGTAGTGGTATTTCCTGTCGTCACTGTCATAGGTTTGAAAATCAAAAAGCTCGGGATTTTCCACGAAATTAAACGCCGTTTTGGGGATATACCCGTAAACAAACCCGTCACATTCTATCGCCTCGAAATTCTCAAGGCTTCCCTCACCGTCGGGGACGAGGTCGGAAAGCACACGCTCGCCGTACTTATAAAATCCCGAAATCTCCGAGGTGTATACAGGCTCCCCGTCGGGGCATATCAGAAACGTCGGCTCGCCGTCGGGCTTGGGACGAACAGGCTCGCTGTCGGAGATATCATCGGAATTATACGAGCTGTCCGAATTACCCGAATTTCCCATATCCTGAGAATCCACCTCGGAAGAGCCGCCCGAATCGGATAAATTCTCGGAATTGTCGCAGGCGGTAAGGCAGGAAAGCATTGCAAGGGTCAAGGCGATCGCCGTGAATTTCTTCATAGTACGCCCCCTTAACCGATTATCTCCAGATCAACAAGGCGCGCGGAATAGCGGTACATATCGCCGCCCGAGCTGGTCAGTTCTATATCATCCACGGTGATCTTCGCCTTGGAATAATAGCCGTGTTCTCTGTCTATTCCGGTGAGGTCGACGGTGGTGTCCTCCTCGTTTCCGAGGCTGATAATGCCATACTCGTTGCGCGCCCAGACAAATTCCGGCTCATCGCCGCCGGCAAGGAAAAAGCCGTTTCTTGAGATCTCATTGACGTATTCCGGCACCTGAGAATAAGTCATGCTGAATATGCCCGGCAGTACCGCGCTTTTATCGTCGATGATAAAATAGATCATTCCGACGTTTACCATATAGTCGTTTTCGGGGTTAATGTTTATGTAGCCCGTGAGAGTGATCTCTCCGCCGAGCTTTGCGGTGATGTTGCAGCTGTCGTCGGTAAGCGTTGTATGAGCGTCCTTTACGGTGAGTCCGCATATCTCGTCGCCGACTTTGAGCTTCTTGTATTCGGTAGTGAAGAATTCGCCGTCCATATCCGTGAAGCTCATCTCTCCGTCGTAAAGCTCGGGATTGTCGATGCTGGTGTGGGATTTTCCCCACGGCTCGGAAAGGTAGCACAGCCCGTCACATTCCACAAACAGATGCTCTTCGGAATCGAGCGTGTCAACGACCACCTCTTCAAATTCGTCGTTGTACACATAGATCCTCGTGATCTCCGATCTGTAAACGGGCTTTCCGTCAAGACCGATTATCGAAGTCGGCTCGTCCGCCTTGTTTTCGGGAACGATTTCCGAATTCTCGGAATTGTTAGCGGGATTGCTGAGATCGGACGGGTTCTTTGCCGTATCGCATCCGGTAAGCAGCAGAGCGAGGGGCATGATCGTAAGTAAAAAGGCCAGGATTGCAATGATTTTTTTCATAGTGAAGTTCCTCTTTTCTAGTGAAATTTTTGTGAAGCTTTACTCACAAGAAAATTATACCACAAGAGGACGTTTTATTCAATAGAAAAGGGTTACAATCCGGTTACAGTTTGGTTACAAATCGGTTACAGTTTGGTTACAAAAAGTTACAAATTCCTCGCGCGAATACATGACGTTCAATATCTCCAAAAGCATATTCGCCGAAAGCCGTGCGGGAAGCCCCAGCCTGCGCTGCAATTTTTCCCGCAGCGACGCGGAATTATTGCCGCCGACAAGTCCCAGCTCCATAAGGTCGGCTTTGGTTATCGGGTCGCTCGGAGCGGATACCTTTTCGGCGAATACTCCCGCGCGCTCGAACGCCTCGAGAAGCGTTTTGTCGTCGATTCCCTCAACGCCGAGAAGTCCCTGCTTGGAGGGCTTGCGCTTGCGCTTTTCCTTGCCCTCGACGTCGGGAATATACACGTTTATGACCTCGCCCTCGCGCGCTATCTCCCGCACTCGTGCGCGTATCTGAAAGCCCGCGCTGTCGCTGTCTGTGAGAATTATTATCCCCGTTTTTTTAGCGAGCATTTTTATAAGCTCCGCGGTCTCTCTGTCCTTAAAGACCGCAAACCCGTCGGTCGGGATTATCACCGCGTCGACGAGGTTTGAAAGCTTTATTTTATCGTATCTTCCCTCGACGATTATCGCTTGCTTTATCTTTATCATATGTTTATTTTTTGGGGAGCGCCGCGATCTTGGTGATCGCGCGTTCCAGAAGGATTCTCTTGTCCGCCTTTGAGGAATTGAGCAGCTTGTTGGTTCTGTACAATATCTCCATGCAATCGCCCAGATACCGCTTTGAGAGATTGTTCGCGCTGCGGTAAGCGCCCTCCATCAAGAACGCTCTGTTCGGCGGATAACCGAACTCCTTTGCCGCGTCGTGGGGATTCTTTTTTGCGGAAACTCCCAGCTTCGCGCGGTAGAGGTCGGTGAAATGCCCCGACAGCGCCGCGAATATCATAAACGGCTCGGTCTTCTGAGAGAACAGGTCGTCGAGAATATGCAGCGCGCTTCCGGTTCTCCCCGCGAAAAGCTCCTTTGCGAGATTGTAGATGTTTGAGTTTATCTGCCTCGGAACCAGCTTTTCGATGTCCTCGCGAGTGATCTCTCCGCTTGTTTTATACGCGCACAGCTTCTCTATCTCCGTCTGGAGAAGAGAGAGGCTTCCGCTGCATTCCTCCGCCAAAAACGCCGCGTTCTCCTTCGATATCGAAAGCCCCGATCTCGCAAATTTCTTCGACGCCATTTCGCTGAGCTTGTAATTCGTAAGCGGCTTGAACTCACAGGAGACCCCCGCGCTTTCACACGCGGCGAGCAGCTTTTTCATCTTAGCCTTGAGCTTTTTCTGCTCAAGCTCGATGTGTTCCTGCGCGATTATCAGGACGCTTGTTTCGGGGAGATTTTCGATGATCGAAAGGTACGCCTTGTGCTCGGCGTTGTCCATTCCGTCGGCGTCAAGGTCTTCGATAAGAACGCACTTATACTCCGAAAAAAACGGCATATTCTCAAGCTGATCCGAAAGCTCGTCCGATTTGGGAGCCTTCGAATACTTCACGAAATTCATGTCCCGCGCGTCATCGGGCACCGCCGCGCCGATGATCTTTTCGACGTAGGTTTTTGTGAGGAATTCCTCCTCGCCGTAAAGAAAATACACCCGCGAGAGCCGCCCCGATTTAAGCTCGGTTTTGAGCTGCGCTTCTGTTATTTTTCCCATAAATCATGCCATTTCGGTGTTGAGCTTCTTGCCGCCGAGAATATGGAAGTGCAGGTGGCGGACCGTCTGACCGCCGTCCTCGCCGATGTTGGAGACCACGCGGTAGCCGTTTTCCAGCCCCTCCTGCTTCGCAATCTCGGCGATCTTTGCGAAGATGTGGGAAACCACCGCAGCGTTGTTTTCGTTCAGCTCGTCAACGCCGCCGATGTGCTGTTTCGGGATCACCAGAATATGCGTCGGAGCCTGCGGCGCAATATCGCGAAACGCGAGTATCTTATCGTCCTCGTAGACCTTTGTAGAGGGAATTTCCCCGGCTATGATCTTGCAGAATAAGCAGTCCATAAAATCCTCCTAAAATCACTGAACAGTAAATGGTCGTCCGCGCAGTAACCACAAAACATTCGCCACCGCGTTGATCACGACAACTGCTAAGGATAAAGCGAACACAAGTCCCTTTCGTTCCTTAGCAAACTGTCGAATAGAATATGCCAGATAACCCGCATCAAGAACAATATGCAAAACAGTTAATCCGAATAAATAGTAGAAAATCACAGAGATAAAGTAATAATTTATCGGAAAATTAAAAATAATCGTATTCCAAAAAGACATACATATTGCCGGCAGAATAAACGCCGCATTCACCGCAAGATAAACCGCGGCGATTATTTGAAAACGAGTTTTTTTCATATCACTTGATATACTTCGCCGCTATCTCCGCCGCCGCCGCGAGAGCGTCTGCGATCTTGTCCGCGTTGGGAACGCCCGCCATCGCCTGATCGGGCTTTCCGCCGCCCTTTCCGCCTGCGACAGCCGCGATCTCGCGCACGAGGGTTCCCGCGTTAGCGCCCTTTTCGACCGCGCTCTTCGAGCACTTGCAGAGAATATTCGACTTGCCGTCGTTTGTTCCCGCCAGCACAGCCACAAAGCAGTCGAACTTGTCCGCTAAGCTGTCGCCGACCTTGCGAAGTCCGTCGGCGCCCGTGCCGTCGAGGTTCGCGGTGATTATCTTAACGCCGTTCACCTCGGGAACGTTATCCCCGAGATCTCCGAGCTGCGCGTTCGCGGCAGCCTGCTCGAGCGACTGTATCTTTCTGTCCTTTTCGCGAAGCTCGTTCATCACGCTTTCGCAGCGCGCCGCGATGTCGTTGGAATTGGGGAGCTTCAGCGCCTGCGCCGCCTTTTCAAGCGCGGTCTGCGAGCTGTTGAGCAGCTCTAAAACGCCCGTTCCCGTTACCGCCTCGATACGGCGAACGCCGCTTGCGACCGAGCTTTCGGAAATGATCTTGAACAGTCCCGCCTGCGCGGAATTTTTAAGATGCGTGCCTCCGCAGAATTCTGTGGAATATTCCCCGACGGAAACCACGCGCACAACATCGCCGTATTTCTCGCCGAACAGCGCCATTGCGCCCTTTTTCTTCGCTTCTTCAATAGGCAGCTCCTCGGTGACTACGGGAACAGCCGCCATGATAACGGAGTTCACATAATCCTCAACGCTCTTTATCTCGTCCACCGTCATCGCGCTGAAGTGGCTGAAGTCGAAGCGGCAGCGGTGCGGGTCAACGTACGAACCGCTCTGGTGAACGTGATCCCCCAACACCTTTCTCAAAGCCGCCTGGAGAATATGGCAGCTTGTGTGATTGCGCTGAGTCGCCATTCTGGTCTGTTCGTCAACCGAAGCTGTGACCTTGTCTCCGACCGAGAAGCCGCCCGTTTTTACGAGGCAGTCGCAGAAGAACTGTCCGCCGCCCAATTTCTGAGTATCGCGAACCTCCATGACCGCGCCGTTCTTGGTGATCGTGCCCTTGTCGCCGACCTGACCGCCCATCTCCGCATAGAACGGAGTGTCTTCGATGACCACGCTTACGCGGTCGCCCTCGCCGCAAAGCTCCGCCATATCGCCGTCCTTTACAATAGCGAGTATCTTAGTGTCGGAGGTGAGCGACGAATATCCCACAAAGTTTGTCTTGAACGCGTCCAGCGCGGAGTTCTTCGCGTTATCCCAGCCGCCGCCCAGCGCCTTATTCGCGCGCGCGGTGTCCTTCTGGACTTTCATGCACTGCAAAAATCCCTCTTCGTCAGCGGAAAGTCCCTTTTCATTGAGAATTTCCTTGGTAAGATCGATCGGGAAGCCGTAGGTGTCGTGGAGCTTGAAAACGTCCTCGCCGGATAGCACCGTCTTGCCCTCTTTTTTGAGGTTTTCGATCATCTCGGAGAGGATCTCGGTGCCCTTGTCGACGGTCTTGGCGAAGCTCTCCTCCTCCTGCTGGATTACCTTCTTGACATACGCGCGCTTTTCCGCAAGCTCGGGATATGCAGAGAGATTCTCGTTGATGACCGTGTCGCAGATCTCATACAAAAACGGCTTGTTGTAGCCCAGAAGTCTGCCGTGACGCGCGGCTCTTCTCAGCAGTCTGCGAAGAACATAGCCGCGTCCCTCGTTTGATGGGAGAATTCCGTCGCCTACCATAAACGTCGTGGAACGGATATGGTCGGTTATAACGCGAATGGAAATGTCCTTTTTATCGTCGTCGTGATACTTAACGCCTACCGTATCACAGATCTTTGCCATTATGTTCTTGACGGTATCGACTTCGAACAGGTTGTCTACGTCCTGCATTACGCACGCGAGACGCTCTAGGCCCATGCCCGTGTCGATGTTCTTGGTGGCGAGCTGGGTGTAGTTGCCGTTTCCGTCGTTGTCGAACTGCGTGAATACGAGGTTCCAAATCTCGATTATTCTGTCGCAGTCGCCGACCTCCTCGAAGTTGTCCTGCCCGATATGGTCGAACTTTCCGTACTTTTCGCCGCGGTCAAAGTGGATCTCCGAGCAGGGACCGCAAGGACCGCTTCCGTGCTCCCAGAAGTTGTCCGCTTTGCCCATGCGGATAATGCGCTCGCGCGGTATTCCCACTTCATTTGCCCAGATATCTCCCGCCTCGTCGTCCTGCTCGTAAATGGTTACCCACAGGCGATCCTCGGGGATCTCAAGCGTCTTTGTGAGATATTCCCACGCCCACGCGGTCGCTTCCTTCTTGAAGTAATCGCCGAAGGAGAAGTTTCCGAGCATCTCGAAATAGGTTCCGTGGCGCGCGGTCTTGCCGACGTTCTCGATATCGGGAGTGCGTATGCACTTCTGACAGGTGGTGACCCTGTGGCGCGGCGGCTCCTCGATTCCCTGGAAGTACTTTTTCAGCGGAGTCATTCCCGCGTTGATCAGCAGCACGGAGTTGTCCCCCTGAGGCACCAGCGGGAAGCTGCTCATACGCAGATGTTCCTTTGACTCAAAAAACTTCAGATAGCTTTCTCTAAGCTCGTTTAATCCCATCCACTTCATGTTTTTTCCGTCCTTATCCATTGAGATTTTACAGTTATTTCCAACCATTTTCTTGAAATAACACATACATTGTTATTATAACACAAGAACACATTTCTGTCAACTAGTTAAAGCTGTTCCCAAAAAGAAAAAAGCCGTCGAAAAACGACAGCTTTTTGTTTTTTTAAATATCCGATTACTTTATGATCTTGATCTTGCCGAGAAGCGGAACTTCCTTTTCCTGTCCCTGCAAAGCACCTACAAATCCGATTATCCAGCAAACGAAAACGAAAACGTCCCAAATCCAGCCTATAAAAGGAATAGCACCGAGCAATCCGAAAAGGAGAAGAACCAGCGCCTGGTTAATGTGGAACTTAGCGCCCTCCTTGTCTCCTGCCAGAAAAGCGATAAGAAGTCCGATCCAAGTAAGGTATGCAACGATACCGGTAGTTTTTGCGTCCATAATAGCCCTCCATGAAATATTATTACTTGCGGCGCCACACCCCGCTTGACTTTTAATATATCAAAAAATATGCGTTTTGTCAAGGTTTAAAACCATTTTTACAAAATTAATCGCGATTTTTTGTTATTTTGTACAAATTTCACCTATAAAACTTAAAACAATAGTAAATTATAGCAATGCTTATTCCATCATCCGAGATAGGGGTTGTATTTTTTCTCATAATCGAGAGTTGAGGTGTCGCCGTGCCCGCAGAGGATCTGATAATTTCCGTCTATTTCCGCGATCTTTCGCAGAGACTGCGCCATCATTCGGTCGCTGCCGGAAAATCCGTCCGTCCTGCCTATGCTGTTTTGGAACAAAACGTCCCCCGTGAAAATAACATTTAAACGCTCGCAGAACAGCAGACAGCTCCCGGCGGTGTGACCGGGCGCTCCCATTACGCGAAAATCCACTCCGCAGACGGAAAACTCCTCGCCGTCCGAGAACAGATGATCGGGATAAACGGGCGCGAACTCGGTTCCCCGCATAAACCACGCCCAGCTTTTCTCGGCGCTTTGAAGCATCTCCGCGTCTAAATCGGGCGCGTAGATGGGCGCGTTCGTCAGAGCCTTAAGCGCCGCCGCTCCCGCAAAGTGGTCGAAATGCCCGTGGGTGATTATTATTCCCCCGAGCGTCATATCCTCCGTATCCAGCGCCGCCGTCACCTCCGCCGAGGACGCGGGGTCTATCACCACCGCTTGGTTATTTTCCGCGGGAATTATATAGCAGTTTGAAGCCAGCGCTCCAAGAGGCAGCCGCATGATGTTGTCCATAAAACGCCTCCCTTAAGCCTTTCCTGTTCTGTCGGCGGACACAACGCCGGGGATCTTCTTTATCCTCAGCATAACGTTCGCTAGCTGTTCCACTCCGGCTATCTCTATGGTTATGAGAAGATTGGTGTTGCCGTTTTTCAGGCGGTGCATATTCATCTCGTGCATCGGGATATGGTTTGCCGCGATCACCGCCGTGATATCCGCGATTACCGAGGACTTCTGCTCGGCGACAATGTCGATGGTGGCGCGGTAGGTCGTGTCGTCAACGCCCGCCCAGCTCGCCTTTATCCAGCGTTCGCGGTTTTCCTCGCTGTCCATGTTGTTGATTACGTTAATGCAGTCCTGCTTGTGAATGGAAACGCCGAAACCGCGCGTTACAAAGCCGATTATCGGGTCTCCTGGCAGCGGATTGCAGCACTGGGCGAATTTCACCGCGCAGTTGTCCACGCCCTCGATTATGATGCCCTTTTGGCGGGAACGGCGGTGGGATTCCTCGATATTTTCCTCCGAGGTCGGAAGCACGGCAGCCTGCTCCCGCTGATTGCGGAGCTGCTCCTCCTTAATGCGCTGAATGACCTTCGACATCATGACTCCGCCGTAGCCTATCGCCGCGTACAGGTCGTCCACGGAGTTCACTCGCGCGCGCATTGCCGCACCCTTCAGTATTTCATCTTCAAGGGGAATGCCGTTGCGCCTGAATTCGCGCTCCAGCTCCTCCTTTCCGCAGGCGATGTTCTCCTCGCGGCGTTCTTTCTTGAACCACGAGCGTATCTTTCCCTTAGCCTCGGTGGTTTTCGCTATCTCCAGCCAGTTTCGGTTGGGACCGTAATTCGGCGAGCCGCTGGTGAATATCTCAACGATATCGCCCGTTTTCACCTGATAATCGAACGGCACCATTCGTCCGCCGACCTTTGCGCCGGTCATCTTGTTTCCGACTTCCGTGTGAATAGCGTAGGCGAAGTCGATGACGTTCGCTCCGAGCGGCAGCGTAAACACGTCGCCCTTCGGCGAGAACACGAACACCTCGTCCTGCGCCAGATCGTTCTTGATAGCATCGGTTATCTGCTCGACGTCGTCCGCCTCCTGCTGGCGCTCAAGCAGCTCTCTTATCCAATCGAAGCGCTTTTCTCCCGCGACGCTTCCCTTAAGCCCCGCCTTGTACTTCCAGTGCGCGGCGATTCCGTATTGAGCGGTGTTGTGCATTTCCACGGTGCGTATCTGCACCTCGAACGGAGTTCCCTCTTTTCCGATTACCGTCGTGTGAAGCGACTGATAGCGGTTGGGCTTCGGGGTCGCGATATAGTCCTTGAAGCGATAAGGTATCGGACTGAAAAGATCGTGGATAACTCCCAGAACATTATAGCACTCGATGACCGACTGCACGATTATTCTCACGGCGTAAACGTCATATATCTCGTCGAACGGCTTGTTTTTGAGATACATTTTTTTGTAGATCGAATAGATGGACTTCACGCGGCCGCTTATAATAGGCTCCGGGTGAATGTCGGCAGTCCTCGTGCGGATCCGTGCGATTATCGTGTCGATAAAGCTGTCGCGCTCGCCCTTGTGAAGGTCAAGCAAACGCTCGATCTCGCGGCAGCCGTAGGGGTCGAGATACTTTATCGCGATGGATTCCATTTCCTCCTTAACGTCGCTCATACCGAGGCGGTGCGCTATCGGAGCGTAGAAATTCATGGTTTCAAGCGAGGTCTTGCGCTGCTTCTCGGGCGGACGCGCGTAAAGGGTCCTCATATTGTGAAGTCTGTCCGCCAGCTTTATAATGATAACGCGGATATCCTTGCTCATTGCCATGAGGATCTTCCGGATATTCTCCGCCTGCTGTTCTTCTTTGGTATTAAGGGGAACCTGACCGATCTTGGTAACGCCGTCCACCATAAGCGCGACGTCTGCGCCGAACTTTTTGCGTATCTCATCAAGGGAGATCTCGGTGTCCTCCACAACGTCGTGCATCAGTGCCGCGCAGAGCGTGTCGGTATCCATGCAGAAGTCCAGCAGAATGGACGCTACGGACAGCGGGTGGGTGATGTATTTTTCGCCCGAGGAGCGCATTTGTCCCTCGTGCGCCTCGTCCGCCAGAGTATACGCGCGCATTATTTTTTCGGTATCGTACGGCTTGTCGCTCGCAACGATCTTTTCCATAAGGGATTCTATTGTAATAGTATCCATATGCAACACTCCGTCCTTATCAGTGTACAGTTGACAGTAAAAAGTAAACAGTATTTAAGACAACTGCTTTTTAAGCTCCGCCAGAAGTCCGCTCGCGAACAAGTCCCGCTTTTCCTTTTGGGGGATCAATTTTGGAACTCCGTCCTCCGAAAGCTCTATCATGCCCGCCTGCTCGAAAGCGTCGAGCGTTATTCTCAGCATACAGTAATTGACCGTGCCGTCAAACACCGCAAGCTCCTCGGCGGTCTTGGAAACGTTGTTCTTTATCAGATCGTAGATTTTTTTAAGCTCCTCGCGCGACTGCGGGATCACCCTCGGAGCCAGCCGCTTGTCGCAGCCCTCGCCGCGGCATATCTCCTCGTATACTCTGCTTGCCGCAAAGAATCTGTCCTCGGAAAAGCCCGCGGGGCGGTGATCCTCAAGCATAAGCTCGACGCTTTCCCTGCCGTTGTATTCGTTTATCACAGCGGTCGCGGCAACGTCTATCCTGTCGCCGGGCATGGGAAAAAACTTCGCGAACGGCATTCTGAAGCTGATCACCCTCAAAACCACGCCGTCGTTTTCGATCTCGAACGAGGTGAATTTCCCGTCCTTCATCGCGCGCTTGGACTTCACCGTGCAGTTTCTCAACAGAAACAGCGGAGTTCGGTTGCCCTCTCCGAACGGCTCGAGCAAGCCCAGCCTGCCGACGTTCTCGGCGGTAAGCTCGCGCGCGGAGACCTCCTTGTCTATGGGGAATTCCAACACCGGCATTTTCGGATAGAAATTCGCGGCGTATGCGTAAATTTGCTCGGTGAATTCCCCGACCTTATCGGGGGGAAGCGAAAAGCCGCCCGCGCCGGGGTGTCCGCCGTATTTCGTAAGCGTGCCGCTGCATTCCGTAAGCATTTTATGCACGGAGAATCCCTCTATACTGCGAACCGAGCCGCGCGCCTCGCCCTTTTCGACCGAGATCATCACGACCGGCTTTCCGTATTTTTCGAGAATTTTCGCGCAGACGATCCCGACAACGCCGTGATGCCAGCCCTCTCCTGACAACACGATAACGCGCTGCTTGAGAATAAGCGGGTTTTCGGCGATCTGCTTTTTCACGTCCGCGATGATCGCGCTTTCCAGCTCGCGCCTCGAGGCGTTAAGCTCCGAAAGCTCCTCGGCGAGCCTGTGTGCGGTCTCGGCGTCGTCCTCGCAGAGCATCAGCCGAACCGCCTTATCCGCGGTCGAAACTCTGCCCGCGGCGTTTATTCTCGGACACACCGCAAACGCCAGATCGTTCGAGGTTATTTTGGCGCAGGAACGTCCCGCGGAATTTATCAGCTGAGTAAGTCCCGCGTGCTGTTCGCGCCTGATATTTTCAAGTCCTCTTTGGACTATGTAACGGTTTTCTCCTTTAAGCGGGACCACGTCGCCGACAGCCGCCACCGCCGCCAAAGCCGCGTAGCTGTCGAGAATGAATTCCTCGTCGCCCTCAAGCGCGATAAGCAGCTTCAATACCACGCCCGCTCCGCACAGGTCTTTAAATGGCGAGATATCGTCTGCGCGGTTGGGATCGACGCACGCCGCGCACTCGGGAAGCCGCGCGCCCGGCTGATGATGATCGGTTATTATAAGCTCCACGCCGTTTTTTTTGAGGAACTGCGCTTCTTCTACCGCGCTTATCCCGTTGTCAACGGTAATAATAAGCTCGGTGCCGCGGTTTACGAGCTTTTTGAGCGCCTCGATGTTCATGCCGAAGCCCTCGCTGCGGTCGGGAATGTAAAAATCCACGTCCGCGCCCTGCGCCTCAAGATAGCTGTACAGCATAGCGCAAGCCGCGGTGCCGTCGCAGTCGTAGTCCCCGAAAACGGTGATCTTAAGATCCTCGTCAAGGGCGCATTGGATAGTCTCCGCCGCCTTTTTCATGTCGCTCATCAAAAATGGGTCGGAAAGAGCGTCGCAGGAGAAAAAGCTCCGCGCGCTGTCAATCGTTGTTATCCCGCGCCGCAGCAGTATTCCTCCCAAAAAGCCGCCGAACTCGCCGACTATCTCATTGTCGGGATTTATCGGAGAGCTTGAAATGATCCACTTTTTCATATCAAACCGAAAGCTCCGCTTTTTCGCCGAGCAGGTTTTTATTCTCCTCGAGAATGGGCTTTATACATTCGTTAAGGAACTCCTCGGTCTGCTCGGGAGCGCGTCCGACATAGTTTTCGGGGATCAGCAGCGCCTCGATCTCTTCCTTTGTGATGTTGAACGCTGGGTCGCCGGCAATTCGCGCCGCCAAGTCGTTCTCGCCGCCCTCTTTTACCTGCTTCGCTGCGGCGTGGGAATGCGTTCTCAGAAGCTCGTGAAGCTCCTGACGGTTGCCGCCGTTCTCCACCGCGCGCATCATGATATTCTCCGTAGCCATAAACGGCAGCTTCGTCATAAGGCGGCGCTTTATCATCTCGGGGTATACCTGGATACCGTCGGTTATGTTCATCATGATGTTGAGAATAGCGTCCA
Organism: Oscillospiraceae bacterium; assembly: GCA_022508965.1. Lineage (GTDB taxonomy): Bacteria > Bacillota > Clostridia > Oscillospirales > Ruminococcaceae > CAG-115. The sequence continues at coordinate 25,793 of JAFLUD010000003.1, read as the reverse complement.
CCGCAAGGAAGCCCTCCGCGACGGAGATACGCTTGTTCGCGCTGTCGTCCAGCGTTCTCTCAAACCACTGCGTTCCCGCCGTAAACGCGGGGTTCAGCGAATCTATCATCACATAGCGCGCAAGCGCAGTGATACGCTCGGAGCGCATGGGATTGCGCTTGTACGGCATCGCCGACGAGCCTATCTGGTTCTTTTCAAACGGCTCTTCGAGTTCCTCAAAATTCTGGAGCAGTCTTAAATCGTTGCTGAATTTGGAGCAGGTCTGCGCTATTCCCGAGAGCGCCGACAGCACCTGAGAATCTACCTTTCGCGAGTAGGTCTGACCGCTTACGGGAACGCACGCCGAAAATCCCATTTCTTCGGCGATGGAGCGTTCGAGAGCCTTTATTTTTTGGGAATCCCCGTTGAACAGCTCAGCAAACGACGCTTGGGTTCCCGTCGTGCCCTTTTGTCCGAGCAGCTTCAGGTTGGAGATACGGTAGACGATCTCCTCATAATCCATCAGCAATTCGTTCAGCCACAGCGTCGCGCGCTTGCCTACGGTCGTGGGCTGCGCGGGCTGGAGGTGCGTGTACGCAAGACACGGCATAGCCTTGTATTTCTCGGCAAAATCCGCGAGATTGGACATGACGTTCAACAGCTTTTTTCTAACAAGCTCCAATGCGTCGCGCATTACTATGATATCCGTATTGTCGCCGACGTAGCAGGAGGTCGCGCCTAAATGGATAATTCCCGCAGCCTTGGGGCACTGCAGCCCATACGCGTAAACGTGGCTCATTACGTCGTGGCGAACCTGCTTTTCGCGCGCCTCGGCGTCCTCGTAATTGATGTTGTTGACGTTCGCCTCCAGCTCGTCTACCTGCTCCTGCGTCACGGGAAGTCCCAGCTTCATTTCGCCGCGCGCCAGAGCCACCCACAGCTTTCTCCAGGTGGTGAATTTCTTTTCCGCGGAAAAAATGTACTGCATCTCGGGGCTTGCGTAGCGTGTGCAAAAGGGGCTTTCGTATGAGTTGTAATTTTTTGACATCTTAATTCTCCTTAAATATAATAATACACTTTACATTGTATCACAATTTTCAAGAATATACAAGTGCCTCGATCAACAAAGATTGTCAATATAACCGATAACTTTTTATAATTCGGCATATTCGACAAATATTTTCCCCGTATATTGACTATTATAACCAAAAATTGCGTCCGAAAACAGTTCTATTCAACCGTACAAGTTCATAAATTATGGACAAAACAACATTTTCGGAGGTATAATTTATGAAAGTCAACAAGAAATCCGTAAAACTAACGCTGTCGATGATCGGCTGCTTTGTGCTTTTGGCGATCTGCGCGCGTATAACCGAGCGCGCTCTTCCCGTGTCGTCAACCCCCTCGGATAAGCCCGTGGTAGTGCTGGACGCGGGTCACGGGGGGCTTGATTCGGGCGCTGTGGGAGCGTCGGGTACGTTGGAGAAAAACGTGAATCTCTCGATAGTTCTAACGCTCAGGGATATGCTGGAAATGTCGGGATTTGAGGTGGTATTGACGCGCGACACGGATATCTCGATATACGACCCCGGAATCGAGGGGATCCGCAACCAGAAGCTCAACGACATGGATAACCGCCTGAAAATAATCCAGAGCTACCCCGACAGCATTTTCCTTTGTATCCACCAGAATAATTTCACCGACCCGCGGTATTTCGGCGGGCAGATGTTCTATAACAACAACAATCCAAACAACCTCACGCTCGCGAGAATTATGCAGAACAAATTCGCCGAGCTTCAGCCGGGAAACGACCGCGAGATAAAGCTCTCGGGAAACGAGCTGTTTCTCCTCAAATCCAACCCCAATCCCTCGCTGATGATCGAGTGCGGATTCCTTTCCAACCCCGACGAGGAGGCGAAGCTCTCTACTTATGAGTATCAGCAGAAGGTCGCGTTTACGATCTACGGAGGACTTATGGAGTTCCTCGACGCGACGACCGAAAAGCCCTCGGAATTCGGCGAAATGACAAGAGAATAAAAAATGCCCCCGAATTGCTTCGGGGGTAAGTTTATGGTGAGTAGGTCATTCTTCGATATTGTGATTTTATTTGTGAGGCGGTAAACCGTGTGCGATGTTGATTTCGTCTGCTTCCTCCTCTTTGACAATATGAATGCATTTATCGAGATCATATTCGCCATGAGAATGATTATCGGCAAACTCCATATACGTGTAGCCGTCTGCCATATTCGTGCAGCAATATGTGATTCCTGAGCCTTTATCGTTATTGATGAGCACGGTAACTATTTTGTTGTTAATGCCGGCAACAAATTCGTTTCCTGCCTCGTCTACCAGTTTGTATTTCATGGTTCTTATTGAATCCGGATCGTATACGGCTCTTACTTTACCGACGGCAGTGTAACCCTCACGCTCTTCCGCCAGCGCGTATTCGGGAACATCGTAAACAAGCGTCTCGATTTTGTGACCGTATTCGTCGGTGTAAACATCATACTCCGGATCGTATAGCTCGCCGTTCATCTCAATTTCCATGGGAGCACGCATAAGCGCGCCCGCCGTGATAGCCGTTGCCGCAGCCAGCACAGCAACCGCCGCCGCGATGATCAACGGCTTTATTTTGATATGCTTTTTCATGGGTCGTTCCTCCTTTATCCGCGATAAAACGGAGGCAGTGATCTTGCTTTTGCGCGAATCGGGCAGCTGTTCGCACTCGAATTCGCACTCGTCAAAATATTCAAACATAATCGAACCCCCTTTTTATCAGGTAATTTCTGAGCTTTGCGCGCGTCCGCGAGAGCTTCGAGCGCACCGAGCTTTCCGTAAGCCCCGTTTTCAGGGCGATCTCGGAGGACGTTTCTCCGTAAAAATAAAAGCGCAAAAAGATCTTGCGTTCCTCATCGGGCAGCGTTTCCATCGCGTCGCTCAAGGCGCCGAGCATTTCGGACAGCTCCGCCTCTTTTTCGACCGAGAATTCTCCCGCGATCTGTTGCTCCGAGATATCCTCAAACGTCGGCGGAGCGTCGCGGAAACGGTTCTTAACGGCGTTTCTGGCAATAGCCGAGAGATACGCGCGCAGTCCCGCCTCGCTGTTCAGAGACTCGCGGCGCTGCCACAGCCTGAAGAACACGTCCGCGCACAGCTCGTCGATGTCGTCTTCGGAAAGCATTCCCCGCGAGAAGTTGCGTATAACCGTGCATACATATCCCGAAAGCCCGTTTATGATCTTCTCCAAAGCCGCCGTGTCGCCGTTTTTCAGCCGTTCGGCAAGCCGCTTTTCGTCCAACATTTCGTCCTCCCGAGAGCCTGCCTTCCGTTCCTTTCGGACGGTGCGGGCAGGCTCTAAAAGATATTGCGCAATATAAGAGCTTTTGCCTCTCACCCCTATATACACGGAATTCTCGAAAACGCTGCAATTATTTCCCGAAAAATTTCAAGTCAATAAAAAAGCAGATAACGCCGCCCGCGAGATAGCACAGCAGGTCTTTAAGATCGAAGGTCCCGCCTATAATTATTGAGAGAACGGCGGGGACTTTTTCGGAGAGGTTTGTCAGCTGAACGAGCTCCACCAAAAACGCAAAGCCCGTGACGAACGGGGAGAGGATTTTCGGCTTTTTCGGGAGGAATATTCTCGCGAAAAAATACACGCAAACGACCGCCAGCACGTCCCCCAGATAGGGACGCACAAAGCGGTCGTGAACAAACAGCGCGATAATAATTTCAATACCCAGAACTGCCGCGAAAATTCCGCCGCAAATCAGTCTTTTTTTCATATCAGTCCTTCTTTTCAAGCGCTTTAAACGCGCCAGAAAGCGTGTCCGCGCCGATTATTTTGATTCCGTAATCGGAATTTTTCGAGAGCGCCTTAAACGAATTTTTGGGAATAACGCACTTTGTGAACCCCAGCCGCGCGCCCTCTTTAACGCGTTCCGCAACGCGCGACACCGCGCGAAGCTCGCCGCCCAGACCCACCTCGCCGAACACCATAAGATCGTGCGGGATCACCTTGTCGCAAAGCCCCGAATACAGCGCCATTGCCACAGCCAGATCCGCCGCAGGCTCGTCGATCTTCAAGCCGCCGACTATGTTCACATAAACGTCAAGCCCGCCAAACGCGAATCCCATACGCTTTTCCAACACCGCGAGAATCATACACAGCCTGTTGTAATCAAAGCCCGTAGCCACTCTGCGCGGCGACGAGAGCGTTGATTTTGTCACCAGCGCCTGAACCTCGGCAAGTATCGGGCGGGTTCCCTCAACAGCGCATATTACCGCGCTTCCCGAGACGTTTAACGGGCGTCCCGACAGCATCATTTCCGAGGGGTTTTCCACCTCTTTAAGCCCGTCGTCGTCCATGCTGAATACGCCGATCTCATTGGTCGAGCCGAAGCGGTTTTTTATCGCCCTTAAAATTCGGTAGGACATCTGTTTTTCGCCCTCGAAATACAGCACCGTGTCCACGATGTGTTCCATGATCTTGGGACCCGCGATGCCGCCGTCCTTGTTGACGTGGCTTACGATAAACACGGGGATCTCCTCGGATTTCGCCATTCTCATAAACGCGCCCGTACACTCGCGGACCTGCACTATGCTGCCCGCCGCGGAGCTTATCGCGCTTGAGGTTATGGTTTGTATGGAATCTATGATGACTATCTCGGGTTTGTTTTCGCAGACGGCTTTTATGATGCTTTCGCAGTTGTTGTTGGACGCGAGGAACAGGTTGTCGCACGAAACTCCCAGGCGTTCGGCACGGAGCTTTATCTGCCGTTCGCTTTCCTCGCCCGAGACGTAAAGGATGGTGTGGTCGTTCCCCATAAAACCGCAGATCTGCAGCAAAAGCGTGGATTTTCCGATGCCCGGGTCGCCGCCTATGAGAACCAGCGAGCCTTTTACCAAGCCGCCTCCGAGCACTCTGTCAAGCTCGGAGATACCCGTGCCGTAGCGCGTTTCATCCTCGTAATTGATCTCCGAGATCCTGCTGTAATTGAACGGAGCCGCGGCAGCCGCTTTACCGCTTACCACCGCCACGGGAACCGTCTCCTCCAGCGTGTTCCACGCGCCGCAGAACGGACATTTTCCGTTCCATTTCGAGGATTCGCCGCCGCATTCGCTGCACACAAAAACCGTCTTGTTTTTCGCCACGATAATTCACTCGCTCTCAATTAATTTATTGATTTTATTTTACCATAATCCGCGAAAAAAGTCAAACAATTTTTTCAAACGAATATCCGTTAAAATCGGGGCTCAGCGTGTATTCGCGGCTGTCGCCCTTGAGAGTGAAAACATACTCGCCGTCCCAGGCGGCGTACCATTCGCAAATCCCCTCAACGGGAATCTCCTCGCCGTTCTTCCCGATAACCGAAACACCTACGCCGAGCCTTTTGTTGCCCAGCCTCGCGGGATCTTCAAGATCCGCGCGCCGCAGAGAAAACTCGAGACTCTCGCCCTTTTTAACAGCCTTTCCGTTAGCCAAAGTTGACGTCTGGCTTTCCACCGGATCGCGGTCGATGTAATACTTCACGGAAACGCCGTAAACGTCGTCCTCGGTGTTTACGTCAACGCGAAGAGCGATCTCGCCGGAAGCGTACTGCGCCGCGGCGAATTCCTTTTGGGCAAGCGCTCTCGGAATGCTGAAATACGCGATTTTTCCGCGCTCTGTGTCGCTGTATTCCTGCGATGAAAGAAAACGCCGAAGCTCGTATGCGAGCGCTGCATCGTCGCATTCTTTAAGCAGCTCGGCAGCGGGCTTTACCGCCGAGAATCCAAGCTCCGAAAATTCGCTTACATCAAGCTTTTCGATAGCTCCCGACTGATACGCGCGAATGTTGTAACGCGCGATCTGCCCCTCAAAATCGCCAAAGCACAGCAGCCCGAACATCAACACAAATTCCCAGAAAAATACCTTCCAAACGGGGATCTCGCGCAGCTGCAAAATGATTATAGGAACGAAAATCACGCCCAGCAAGATCATAAACCACGAGGTGTAAACGCGCAGCAGCGTCATGCCGTATTCGCCGACGTACATCAGCATTTTAGTCATGGCGGTCGCGATTATCAGCAGCGTAAACACCGAGATCAGGATCGTGTAGACCCGCAGCGCGGCAGGTCTCACGTCGTTTTCCTTGCGCTTTGAAAACGTCTGTATCAGCACGATCACAAACAGATTTATCACCGCGATGGCGCACAGCTCGAAGAATCCGCGCCGCGCGAATTCCGAGTGATTGAGCGTGTTGTTCGCGAAGCTCGCGATATTTTGGAACTGTGTTACAATGTAGATCAGGTAGAAAACGCAGATCGGAGTTACCGCAAAGTAGGAAATGATCGGCGGAATAAAGCGGTACTGCGGCTCGCTGTACGAGTGCGACGGCGCGGGGGATTTCATTCCGCAGACCGCTCCGAACAGGTACATCGCTATCGGAACCGCAAACAGCAGTTCCCAGAAATACGAAAAAGAGAGCCTTGGCAGGCTTTTGAAAAACCCCTCCATTGAATTTGAGAAAAGCTCGTCGGAGTGCATCAGAAGCGCGACTACAACTATCGTCAACGGGACCGCGAGAACAAGCCCGATAAGCGCGTACAGCGCGTTTTTGATCCGCAGCTCTCCCTTGCGTGTTTTTCCTTTGAATATCCCGAACGCGTACCGCGGCTGGCGCGTAAAGTTCTCAAACGGACGCACCAGAACCGACAGCACCATATCCAGCACGAAATGTCTTCCGAACGGCTCCGCGCCCGACAGCACGGTCATCAGATAAAGGTACAGTGCAAACGAAAACATCGCCGCGAGAAAGTTTATAAAAACGTTTGCGGAGAACAGCGGCGCAAGGCAGAAAAGCTCCGCCGCAATGAACATCACCGTCTGAAATCTCGAGAATTTGACCGATTTGATCTTCGCGTAGACCGCGCCAAGAATTCCGAAAACCGACCAGAAAATTCCTCCCCAGATACCTCCGAAATATCTCACGCAAAAATGTGTGAATATGAAAGAGATCCCAAAGAAGCACCAAGCGAAAACCGCTTCGTAAAGCGGGATCTTCGCTTTTTCCTTCATCGGCTCGGGCACCTGCCCCGCCGATAAAACTTGTTCGTTTTCCATAAGCTCATTCCTCCTCGTCGTCGGTGAATTCCAGAATATCGCCTGGCTGGCAATTCAACGCCCTGCACAGCTTATCCAGCGTGGAGAATCTGATCGCCTTTGCCTTTCCCGTTTTGAGTATCGACAAATTAGCGGGCGTGATCTCAATAATTTCGGCAAGCTCGTTAGAGGAGATCTTCCGCTTTGCCATCATAACATCAAGGTTCACAATTATCATATCCTCCACCTCAAATCGTATAGTCGTTCTCTTCGCGAATTGCTATCGCCTGCCTGAAGCAGTTCTTCACGACACGCAGAATCACGCCGAAAAACGCCGCCGCGAAAACGATCGTAAACGCAAACGGACGCAGTATCGAAAAATAAATAAACACCGCCGCCACCCAAAAACAACAATAGGAAATTATCCTCAGCAGCGAGACGTTCTTCATGATAAACGGCTGATTTTTCTTGATATTTTTTAGCAATCTGTCGAGGCAGAACAGCGCGAGCAGCGCCGCCGGAACGCACGCGTAAAGCGTTATCAGAAGCGGAACTACGATGTTCGGTTCGGCGATGTTTTCACTGTAAATGCTTACGAGCCTCGGCGCGATAAAGCAGCATACCGCAACTCCGACATAGCAGATCTTAATGATTATCTGCGATAAAATTATTGATCTATCTTTATTCCACATAAGAAGCCTCCTTGTGATTTCTGAATTCATTATAGCACAGCGTTTTCCATTTGTCAATAGTTTTTTATCGAAAAGCAATATTTTTTTATTAATTCGCATAGAATCCGCTTTACATCAGCGCCGGCTGTTCTTTTTAAAAAAAATCCGTCATACAATTAGACAAGTATTTAAAGTTTTCGGAGGAAGAATTATGGGGATCCGCGAGAAATTGATCGAATTTGAGGAGCTGTCTCAAAAAAAATGCACCGTCACGCTTGTCACGGACGGCGGCTTGAGAAACGGCGCGGAGCTGTGCGTCGAAAACTGCCGCTGCGTTAAAAACTGCGACGACAATTTCATAGTATTATCGGTTTTCGGAATGGACATACACGTCTCGGGAGCGCCGCTGGTGTTCGAGAATTTCGGTATCGGCGGCGTGAAGATCACGGGGAAGATACATTCCCTTACCTTCGAGGAAAACTAAAGGAGAACGCAATGAACAGTGAAAAAAATATTCCCGAAAATAAGAGCTTCTATTTCGGAAGCGTGGCGTTTGAGGGCTTGGGAGGATACCGCGAGAAAATGCTCTCGGAGCTGTTGGATAAGGGCATCTATGTTCGGAAGATCAAGTTTTCCGATGTGGGAATATCGGGCGAAGTATCGCCGCTGGACTATCTGCAGACCGCCGAGATTGCGCGGAAAAACGGCGTAAAAATACGCTCGGGAAAACGCCGCGGATTGTATTTCACACTAGCCAGATACCGCCACAGAATAGGGCTTTACGTCGGGCTTCTGATATTCACGCTGACGCTTTCGCTGTGGCAGACGCGCGTTCAGGCGATCACGATCACGGGGGACGTTCCGCAGGCGCAGATCGTCCGGATCCTAGAGGAATGCGGGATCCGCCGCGGCGCTCCCACGCAGAGCCTGCAAATGTCCAAGGCGGAGCACAGGCTGATGCTGGAGATCGCGGACTGCGCGTGGGCGGACGTTTCCTGCGAGGGCTTTCGCGTAAACGTTCACGTCGAAAAGGGAACCGATATCCCCGAAATGGAGACCGACGAGCCGCGGAATATCGTAGCCGCGCGCCCTGCGATGATCATAAGCCAGATAGTCCGCAAAGGGGCTTCCACGGTTCAGAACGGAAGCGGTGTGAACACGGGCGATATGCTGGTTTCGGGGATCGTTCCCGACGGCGGCGAGCATTTTCTTACAGTCCACGCGGACGCCGAAATTATCGGAGAATGGAGCGAAACGACAGAGTTCTTCGTTCCGTACCGCGAGACGGTAAGCATTGCCGACGGCGCGAAAAAAACCTTTAAATACCTCATTCTCGGCGACGACGTTTATCCGCTTTTCTGGGGAAAGGCGTCCGCCGAAAACTCGGTCTATTCAGAGGAGACCCGCAAAGTTCGGCTGTTCGGCGAGGATACTCCCCTTAAAATAAAAACGGGGATCTACACCGCCTATTCCCAAAAAACCGTAACAAGAAGCCCCGAGGCGACTGCCGCGGAGCTTCAGAAACAAAAAGAAAATTACGAGCACAATTTCTATTCCGAGCTGGAAATAGTTGATTGCGAGGAAAAGTTCTTCCCCGAGGAGGAGGGCATCCGTCTGGAGCTGGAATACACCCTGCGCGGTAACATCGCAAAGCCCGTCGCGATCGAATTCGGAAGCGCGAATGATCATTCGGACAGCTGAATTATCTTTGCCTGAATTCTCTTGTATTCGGGGGAGATGAGCGACGCGCCCTTTTGCTTGAGATAAATCTCGGCGTACAGCTTGTTGAAGAATATTTTCCCGCCGAAAAACCGCTCCATCCTGCGAATTTGCTCGAAAGAATATACGTTCGACAAAAACAGCAGCTTCTCGCGCTCGGTGGAGTTTTGCTCGAGCGCTCCCATCATCAGAAAATCGTAGATCGTATTGATAACGATCTTCACGTCGGCGGGCGGAAACTCGCCGTTTGTGATCTCCTCGCACAGATCAACCGCGTCGTTAATCCTGACGGCGTCCTTGGCGCGCAGCCAGACCACCCTGTCATAGACATAAAGCGCTCTGCAAAGCGATTCTTTGACGCGCGCGTCGCAGTGACAGCGCATGATCAGAAGCATTCCGCGGCGGAGATTCTTGTCCGGCTCGTTTGGGCAGCTTCCCACGGCGAACCGCGTAGTCTCGTGATCCAGCCGCGCCGCGTCGGTAAGCGGCGCGTTTTCTATGTTCAGGCAATGCGCGAGGATCTCCGCGGCTGTCTGCTTTTGCGCAGGAAAGCTCCTCACAAGTCTCTCAAAAAATCCGATCGTATAACTCGGAGAGACGTACCGTCCGCCCTTTGAGAGGAATTTTTTGAGAATATCCAGCGTGTATTCAAGCGCCGCGCCCGCCATATTCCAGTCGCTCTGCGAGCGTATCTGCTCGATACATTCCGAAAGATAGCGCTCCCAGTTTTCGGTGTCCTTAAGCCGAAGGATTCCCGAGACCATAAGTCCGCAGCGGCTCTCAAAGTCCGCGGGATACCAGTCCAGCGCCTTTGAGAACGCCTTGAACGCGCTCGAAAAATCCCATTTTCCCAAAAACTCCGAGCCTTTAGCGCATTCCTCGCGGCACTCCGAAAGCCCGTAGATCTGAGGCTCCGAATAGTCCGCGGCGGCGTAATAATCCTCACCCTCCGAATACTCGGTCATATACTCGCCGTCGCCGCTGTATTCTATAAGCCCGGACAGCCCGGGCGCTATCGTAAGCTCATCGGGGATCGACGCGCGAAGCCCCGAAAGCAGCTCCTCGCGCGCCTCGTCATAGGAAATATGTGTTCCGCAAACGCAGCAAAATCCGCTGTCAAAATCGCTGTCCAGCATGATCATTCGCTCGCATTTCGGGCAAACGCAGTATTCAAGCATATTCTCACCACGCTCTCAAACTATCGGCTAATCCTTTATCCGCCAGTCGATAGGCTCGATGTTATTTTTTTTGAGGAATTCGTTGGCCTTTATGAAATGTCCGCAGCCGAAAAATCCGTTGTAGGCTGACAGCGGACTCGGGTGCGCACACTGCAATATCAGGTGCTTGGGATTGGTGATGAGCTTCGCTTTCGCGCGGGCGTTCCCTCCCCAGAGCAGGAAAACTATCGGCTGTTCGCGCTCGTTGAGCAGCTCTATCACACGGTCGGTGAATATCTCCCAGCCCTTTGCGCGGTGGGAATTCGCCAGACCCTCGCGCACGGTAAGCGCGGTGTTCATCAGCAGCACGCCGTTCTTCGCCCAATCGGTAAGCTCACCGTGAGACGGCACGGGAATACCCAGCTCGCCCTCTATTTCCTTGAAAATATTCTGCAGCGACGGCGGCGGCATAACTCCCCTTTTCACCGAAAAGCACAGCCCGTGCGCCTGCCCTGCCCCGTGATACGGATCCTGCCCGAGAATGACTGCCTTGACGTCGCTGTACGAGGTGTATTTCAGCGCGTTGAAGATGTCGTTCATCGGCGGGAAGATATTCCGCGTTTTGTACTCCGAGATGAGGAATTTCCGCAGCTCTTTATAATAATCCTTTTGGAATTCGTCCGCCAAAAGCGCGTCCCATTCGTTGCCTATGTTGACCATTTTTGCTTCTCACTTTTTGTTTGATTTTTTGGACTTTTTGGGGGGATTCTTGCGGTGAACGTCCTTAGTCCTCTTCGCTTTGCAGGAGAATCCGAAGCTCCCTATCTTCTTTCCCAGCGCGAAATACGCTCCGTGCGCGTAGGTCAGCAGCCCCGCCTGCTCGATCTTGAGCCTGCCGCGCTCGTCGAGCAGCTCCCCGTCAATGTTTACGGCGAGGATATCCGCCAAGAACATATCGTGCGAGCCTTGCGGCAGCACATCGAACACCTTGCACTCGAGTGTGATCCTGCTCTGAGCGATCTGTGGCGCGGATATCTTTTCGCAGGGAATCGCCGTGAGCTTTCTTTTCGCGAGCTTATCCTCGGTTTTTCCCGATTTGATCCCGCAGTAGTCGAGCGATTTCACAAGGCTCGACGGGAGCATATTCACCGCGAATTCCCCCGAATTTTTGATAATCTCGTATGAATTCCTTTCGGGGCGAACCGAGATGTACAGCCTCGGCGGATCGGAGCTTATTATTCCCGTCCACGCAATGGTGAGGGCGGTCGGCTTTTCCACCGTTCCGCAGGAAACCAGCACCGCAGGCACAGGCGCCAGCAGCGTCCCGCCTTTCCAGGTTATTTTTTCCATAACAAACATCCCTTTTTATGTATTCTTAATAAGAATATTCTATCATATTTATACAATTTTTTCAAGAAGAATTATTGAAATTTCAAAAAAAATGTGATAATATATTATTGTAAATATAATTTTGGGAGGTACTAATATGCCGTTTATAAACACAAAATACTCCTCGGACATCACGCCCGAGCAGGAAAACCAGATCAAAACCGCCCTCGGAACAGCCGTTCAGGCGATCGGCAAGACCGAATCCTGGCTGATGCTGGGCTTTGAGCCGAACTGCTCTATGTACTTTAAGGGCGAAAAGTTCGAGAAGATCGCGTTCGTCGAGGTGAGCAGCTTCGGCACAGCAAAGACCTCTTCCGCCTACAACAAGCTCACCGAGGATATCTGCAACACCCTGAACTTCGTGCTCGGAGTTCCGTTCGACCATGTGTACGTCAAGTATTCCACGACCGAACACTGGGGCTGGAACGGCGGCAATCTCTGACAAAATTCCAAAAAGCAAAAAGTCCGCAGGTAATATGTCTTGCGGACTTTTTGTTTTCTCAACGAAAAAGGCGGCGCATAAGCTGCACCGCCGACAGATCGAAAATCCGATCCTCAATCTCAAAATCAGTCGATAGATCAGTCAATCTCAACCGAGATCTTCTCGTTGGCGCGAACCGCGCCCGCGCGCATAACAGTGCGGATTGCCTTGGCGATTCTGCCCTGCTTGCCAATAACTCTGCCCATATCGTCGGGTCCGACGTGCAGGTGATATACGACAACGCCCTCCTCGTTGGGCTCGTCCGCTGTTACCTCAACCGCTGTTTTGTCCTCAACCAACGCAGAAGCGATGGTGATAAGAAGTTCCTTCATCATAAGTTTTCCCTCCATAGCGGTTAATTGCCGTGGTAAATTATGCATGGGGTTGCGATGAAATCTAAAATACCTTTGCCAAATAACCTTTTGCTGAAACCTTTTACTTTAAAAGTCTTTTTACCGTATCGGTAGGCTGTGCGCCTTTTTTGATCCACTCTTCGGCCTTTTCCTTGTTGATGTTGACTACCGCGGGCTCCTTGGTGGGGTCGTAGTATCCGATTTCCTCAATAAAACGACCGTCGCGGGGATAACGCGAGTCTGCAACAACAACACGGTAGAACGGTGCTTTCTTTGCGCCCATTCTTCTCAGTCTGATTTTAACTGCCATTGGAATTATCTCCTTTCAATTTTATTTTATAAAATCAAGCCATGCTTGTTTTATTCCGCCACCCTAATTTGATAGGCTGCCTTTTAATTTTTGTCAACCCATCTTGCCTCTTGCTTCCGATTTCTTGCCTCTAGAAGCCCATACCGCCCATTCCGGGGAATCTGGGCAGTCTGCGCTTTTTGCCGCCCGTAAAACCCATCTGCTTCATCATCTTCTGCATCTGCTCAAACTGCCGCAGAAGCTGATTTACCTCCTCGACGGAGGTCCCGGAGCCCGCGGCGATCCTGCGCTTGCGCTTCGCGTCGATGATGGAGGGCTTTTCGCGCTCCCTTTTGGTCATAGAGGAAATGATAGCCTTGGTGTGGGGCATTTTCTTTTCGTCGATATCCTCGTCCTTGATCTTTCCCGCAAAACCGGGTATCATATTGAGAATAGAGCGTATATTGCCCATTTTCTCGATCTGCTCGAACTGAGAATACAGATCGTTCAGATCAAACTTGTTTTCCTGTAATTTCTGAACGGCTTTTTCGGCAGCCTTTTCGTCGATTGCGGCTTTCGCCTTGTCGATGAGGGTCAGCACGTCGCCCATTCCGAGGATCCTGCTTGCCATTCTGTCGGGATAAAACGGCTCGAGGTCTTCGGGCTTCTCGCCGATACCCGCGAATTTTATCGGCTTTCCGGTAATTGCGAGAACAGTAAGCGCCGCGCCGCCGCGCGTGTCGCCGTCTAGCTTTGTGAGAATTACGCCCGTAATGTCCAGAGCGCCGTTAAAGCTCTCCGCAACGTTTACAGCGTCCTGACCGGTCATGGAATCCACAACCAGCAGTATCTCGTTCGGAGAAACGGATTCCTTGATATCGCGCAGCTCCTGCATAAGCGTTTCGTCGATATGCAGACGTCCCGCGGTATCCAGAAGCACCGTGTCAAAGCCCTGATCCTTCGCGTATTTAATGCCGTTTTTCGCTATTTCAACGGGGTTTCCCAGCCCCTCCTCATAAACGTGAGCGCCGACCTTTTCTCCGACGATCTTCAGCTGGTCGATAGCGGCGGGTCTGTAAACGTCGCACGCCACCAGAAGCGGTCTGCGGTTCTGACCCTCCAGCCACTTCGCGAGCTTCGCGCAATGAGTGGTCTTACCCGCGCCCTGAAGTCCGCACATCATGATAACGCACGGCGGCTTGCTCGGGAAATTGAGCTTTGCGGTGGTGTTACCCATAAGCTCGATGAGTTCCCCGTGAACTATGTCTATTACCTGCTGCGCGGGGGTGAGGCTCTCCATGACCTGCGCGCCGAGAGCCTTCTCGCTTACCTTATTTACAAAGTCCTTCGCGACCTTGAAGTTTACGTCCGCGTCAAGCAGCGCCATGCGAACCTCGCGCATCGCGTCCTTGATATCCTTTTCGGTGAGCTTTCCGTGACCCTTGAGCTTCCCGAAAACGTTATTCAGTTTCTGCGAAAGCCCCTCGAAAGCCATATTCTCACCTCATCAATTGTTGATCTCTTTTTTTATCTTCGTCAGCGTGTTTTCCAGAATATCCAGCCGCTCGTCCTTATAATCGCTTTGAAGCTCTTTAAGAACACCCTGCGCCTCATCGACGGCGCTCAATATCGCGCGGTAAGCGGAAGCGTTTCCGAGAAGCTGCTCTATCTCCAACAGCCGCGCCCTGCCTTTTTTCAGGAAATCGTTGACCGACTGGCGCGAGATACCGCCCATTTCCTCGGCTATCTCCGCGAGCGAAAGATCGGAATTATACCTCAGATCCAACGCCTCGCGCTGGCTCTTTGCCAAAAGTCCGCCGTAAATATCCAGCAAAACAACTATATTCTCTTCCATATTATCCGCCTATACAGAGCCGCGCCAAAGCGTTCGCCCGAATTATGCGACCGCCCTGAAACACACGCCGCTGCCTTTCTGTGTGTAATGTAAAATTCCATTACACCGCAAAACACATTATAACACATAAATCCCCCTTTGTCAAGGGGGATTTATAAAATTTTGAAATTATTTTTTGTTCGCTCGGCGGGCGCGTTTTTCGGCGCGTCTCTCGCTTCTGTATGGAGTGCGGGGTCCGCCCGCGTTGGGAGCGTCGGGACGCATCACCTGCTCGCGCTGGATCGTCTGGGTCCTCAGCGGAATGGTGAGCACCAGTCTGACGGTCTGCTCGCGAATCGCGGCGATCATCTCGTCGAACATATTAAAGCCCTCGAAACGGTATTCCTCAACGGGATTTCTCTGAGCATAGCCGCGCAGTCCGATGCCGTTTTTCAGCTCGTCCATAGCGTCGATGTGATCCATCCAGTTCTTGTCGACGGTCTTAAGCAGGCAAACGCGCTCTACCTCGCGCATATTCTCCGTGCCCGTCTCCTTTTCGCGGAGATTATAGATAAGATCGCCGCGCTTTTTGATGAACTTCACGATGTCCTCCGAGGTAAGCTCGTTCAAGTCATCGGTGGTATAGCGCAGATCGGTGTCCATAAGGAACAGGTTCATATAATGAGAACGCAGTCCGTCGAGATTCCAGTTGTCGGCGACGGAATCCGAACAGTAGGTCTTGACCGTTTCCTCGATATCCTGGTTCATCATCTGCATTATATTGTCGTGAATATCCTCGCCGTCGAGAACCTTTCTTCTCTGAGAATAGATAGTGTGGCGCATCTGGGACATAACGTCGTCGAAGTCCAGAACGTGCTTTCTTATTGAGAAGTTGTTGCCCTCGATCTTCATCTGAGCGGATTCTATCGCCTTGCTCAAGAAGCCGACCTCCAGCGGGATATCCTCGTCGAAGTTCATCGTCTCCATGATCCTCTGAACTCTCTCGCCGCCGAACAGTCTCATCAGATCGTCCTCAAGCGAGATATAAAAGCAGCTCTCGCCCGGATCGCCCTGACGTCCCGCACGTCCGCGGAGCTGGTTGTCGATACGGCGTGATTCGTGGCGCTCGGTGCCGATGATATACAAGCCGCCGACCTCGCGCACCGCCTTCGCCTCGGGAGCGATCTGTTCCTCAAACTTATGATTAAGCTCCTGGAACTTGTTGCGCGCCGCGATGATATTCTCGTCGTCGGTATCCGCAAAGCCCGTGGCTTCTCTTATCATTTCCTCGGAATAACCGAGCTTTCGCATTTCCGCAAGCGCCAGATACTCCGCGTTTCCTCCGAGCTTGATATCCGTACCTCTACCCGCCATGTTGGTGGCGATAGTGACCGCGTTTTTCTTGCCCGCCTGGGCTACTATCTCCGCCTCGCGCTCGTGGTTCTTGGCGTTCAACACCTCGTGCTTGATGCCGCGCGCCTTAAGCAGCTTGGAAAGCTGCTCGGATTTCTCGATAGTTACCGTACCTACCAGCACCGGCTGACCCTTTTTATGGCATTCCTCAACACGGTCGCAGACCGCTCTGAGCTTGCCTGCCTCGTTCTTGTAGATCCTGTCGTGGTTGTCGATTCGGATAACCGGCTTGTTGGTGGGGATCTCGATAACGTCAAGCGAATAGATCTGTCTGAACTCGCTTTCCTCGGTCATCGCCGTACCGGTCATTCCCGAGAGCTTTTTATACAGTCTGAAGAAATTCTGGAACGTGATGGTAGCAAGAGTCTTGCTCTCGTGATTTACCTTAACGCCCTCCTTCGCCTCGATAGCCTGGTGAAGTCCCTGGTTATAGCGGCGTCCGAACATAAGACGTCCGGTAAACTCGTCGACGATGACGATCTCGCCGTCCTTGATAACGTAATCCACGTCCAGCTTCATAATGCCGTTCGCGCGGATCGCCTGATTGATATGGTGCAGCAGCGTCATATTCTCGGGATCCATAAGATTCTCGACGTTAAAGTATTTT
This sequence comes from Oscillospiraceae bacterium, assembly GCA_022508965.1. Taxonomy (GTDB): domain Bacteria; phylum Bacillota; class Clostridia; order Oscillospirales; family Ruminococcaceae; genus CAG-115. Next base: position 8,817 of record JAFLUD010000003.1, on the reverse strand, counting down.
TCCGCCTTTGCAACGCCGTTGGGAAGCAGGTTGCAGGTCTTTTCCTTTTCGTCTACGAGATAATCCCCGTCAAAAGCGCTTTCGTATTCCTCTTTGGTGTCTATCTCGACTACCTTGTCCATTTTCAGCGTTTTTGCGAACTTGTCCGCCTTTTCGTAAAGATCGGTGGACTTGTCGCCCTGACCCGAGATGATAAGCGGAGTTCTCGCCTCGTCTATGAGAATACTGTCCACCTCGTCGACAACGGCGAAGTTGGGTTCGCGCTGAACGAGGTCTTTTTTGTAAATGCACATATTGTCGCGCAGATAGTCAAATCCCAGCTCGTTGTTGGTAGCGTAGGTGATATCGCACGCATACGCCTCGCGGCGCTGATTGTTGTCAAGCTCGTGAGTGATAAGTCCCACCGTAAGTCCCAGAAAACGGTGCACCTTCGCCATAAGCTCGCTGTCGCGCTTTGCGAGGTAGTCGTTTACGGTTACGATATGAACGCCCTTGCCGGTAAGCGCGTTCAGATAAGAGGGAAGCGACGCCACGAAGGTCTTGCCCTCGCCTGTTCTCATTTCGGCGATTCTTCCCTGATGGAGAACGATGCCGCCGATTATCTGCACGGGATAGTGCTTTATTCCGATAACGCGCCAGGAAGCCTCGCGGCAGACCGCAAACGCGTCGGGAAGTATATCGTCGAGAGTCTCGCCGTTCGCGAGCCTTTCCTTGAGGATTCCCGTCTGTTCTTTAAGCTCCTTGTCGGACATAGCCTGATATTTAGGATCGAGATCGAGCACAGCCTGCTTGATAGGCTCGATGCGCTTGAGTTCTCTTTGAGAGTAGGTTCCGAAGATAGATTTGATAATTCCCATTGTGTTTCCTTTCCAGTTTCTACTAAATGCAAATATAAATACACAAGATATATTATACACCTTATTCTCTGTTTTGTCAACCGTTTTTTAACCGTCGAATATTAGCGCCGGAAATTCAAATAATAGCGTTGAAAGGAGCTGATTACTATGTATCCGTTTCCCTCTTCCGACGACAAGGAGCTTTGGGAGGATATTTCCGAGGAATATATGCGCTCCTCCAGCGGCACCGACTGCACGGGGCTTATTCCCGCCGCCGCCAAGACCGATGAGGAGCTGGAAAATTACAACGAGTTATACGATTTTCTTCCGACAGCGGTTTCCGACGGCAAAAACGACGGCTGTTAAGCCAACGTAAACGTTTTACGAAATTAACCTCCGAAATTAATTTCGGGGGTTAATTTTTTTAAAAAATTACGGATTTAACGCATTTTTCAACTCAAAAATCTTTACATTTTGTTGAAAACCCTGTTGAAAGAGTTAAAAATGTTGCTTTATTTTGAAATGTTCTGCCGGATATCACAGAAAAGCAGCGCCCCTCCGCCGGCGGTCGCCAGCCTCAGACAGACGAAGATACCGCATATTTTCAGCCTGCTTTCGTACAGAATGCTCTCTGTTCTCACCGTTTTTGTGGATTTTATACAAATTCCGCTTTTTATTGTAATTTCACTGTTTTTGAACTCATAGCGTATCGAATAAAAATGCGCCAGAGAAATTCCCCACAAACCCGCCGCTGCCGCAGCGAGCCATGCGGTCACGGGCGCGGAGAGTTCCCAAAAAAACAGGCAGCCCGCGCATACAGCCGCCCAGAAAACCGCCGTCGCCGTCCAAAAAAAGCTCCAGTTTTTCTTTATCATTCCGAATTTGCCCCCGATCCCCGTTATAACGCGCCTTAAAATAAGATTTACAAAGTTTACTCTTTTTATGTAATTTGACGAAAAAATAACAAGTGTCTTGACAAAATTACCTAACAGCGTTAAAATATAAAGTGCGTTAGTATATAAGGAGTGTTTGTCATGGCATATAACTATATGAACAATTTTTCGCTGGTGAAAAAATGCATAGAAAAAACGCGCGGCATGAACCTGCCCGGCGCTCTTGGCAAACTTGACAAGCTCGATGAAGAGCAGCTCGGGCTGTTTCTCTTCGGTATAGAGAGGACAATGACGCTGCTTTATCCGCTGCGCTTTTTCCCGTGTTACGGTAATCCGCTTTCACGAGCGCAGTTCAATCTTCTGTATTGCGCCGCAAATTATGACAAAGAATCCATTACGGCGGAGTCGGCAGCGTATCTGCTAAGTACAGACATCCAAAAGGTGCTTGAAACGGCACAGGAGCTAAGCCAAAAAAGAATGGTCGAGAAGATAAAGCTAAAGCGCGGGGACGATCCCAAAAAAGCGGAAATAAAAATCGCCCCATACACGCGAAAGACCGTCGAAGACGTTGTCGGCTTAGTCTTCAATATAATGAATTCGGCGGTAAAGGATTTTACCGACGAGGAGCTTGCCGAATACATACGGCTTCAGAATAAATTTTTAAAAGGGTTTTCCGATGAGGAAATATTTCTTATAGTAAACCGTGCACTCTGAAAGGAGAACATCATGCTGGAGATAAAAAACATCACAAAGGACTACGACACCGGCGGAGGAGATAAGGTCCACGCGCTGAGGGACGTGTCCATCAGCTTCCGCGACTGCGAGCTGGTGGCGATTCTGGGTCACTCGGGCTGCGGAAAAACAACGCTGCTGAACATCATCGGCGGTCTCGATCAATATACCACGGGCGACCTCATCATCAACGGGCGCTCCACCAAGCAGTATAAGGACCGCGATTGGGATACCTACCGCAACCACTCGGTAGGCTTTATTTTCCAGAGCTACAACCTCATTCCCCATCAGTCGGTTTTGGCGAATGTAGAGCTTGCTCTTACGCTTTCGGGCGTTTCCAAGCAGGAACGCAGAAAACGCGCTGCCGAGGCTCTCGCAAAGGTGGGACTTTCCGATCAGCTCCACAAGCGCCCCAATCAGATGTCGGGCGGTCAGATGCAGCGCGTCGCTATTGCAAGAGCGCTGGTAAACGATCCCGATATACTCCTTGCCGACGAGCCTACGGGCGCTCTCGACAGCGAGACCTCCGTGCAGATCATGGAGCTTATAAAGGAGATCGCGAAAGACCGCCTGGTAATCATGGTTACCCACAACCCCGATCTCGCAAACGACTACGCCACCCGTATAGTTCGCCTGGTTGACGGAAAGATCACCAGTGACACCGACCCGTTCACTCCCGAAAAGGAAACCAAAGCGGAAACGAAAAAGTCCGGAAAGAAGACCTCGATGAGCTTCGGAACGGCTCTCGCGCTTTCCAGAAACAACCTGCTTACCAAAAAGGGAAGGACCTTCCTTACGGCGTTCGCGGGAAGCATAGGCATCATCGGCATCGCGCTCATCCTGTCGCTCTCAAACGGCGTAAAGCTGTATATAGACAGCGTCGAACGTTCTACGCTCTCCTCCTATCCGATAAACATTCAGCAGGAGACGATAGATTATTCGGGAATAATGTCCTCTATGATGACGGAAGTGGACATTGCCATGTCGGAAGAACGCGAGGAGGACAGGATCTATACCAACAACATTTCCACCGAAATGGTAAAGCTCATGCTTTCGGAAATGCAGACCAACAATCTCAAGGCGTTCAAAGAATATATTGAAAGCAACCCCGACAACATTCTCGACAGCGTTCGGGAGATACAATACAGCTATTCCTCAAACCTTTACATCTACCGCAAGGATCTCAACGGCAATGTTCTCCGCGTAAACCCCTCGACGGTCATGACAGCAATGATGGGCGAGAGTATGGCGGAGAATATAGCGCAGATGGGCAGCACATATTCCTCGTTTATGGGCGGCGGTGCCGCTTCCGGCTATGACGTGTGGAGCGAGCTGCTCAGCACCGATACGATCAAGGAACAGTATAAAGTGCTTGCGGGACGGCTTCCCGACAGCTGGGACGAGGTCGTTCTCATCGTAAATGAGAATAACGAGGTTTCCGATGTTACGCTCTACTCGCTCGGTCTGCGCGACCAGCAGGAGCTCACCGATATGATGTCCTCGATCATGGTCGGAGAGAGCTTCGACATCGACACGGGCGACCTTTCCTTCAGCTATGACGAAATGCTGGCGCTGCGGTTCAGACTGCTGGTTCCGTCGGATTTCTACGAAAAGGATCCCGAGGGCGGATATAAGGATATGCGTAAGGACGAGGAGTTCATGACAAAGGCTATGGACGCCGCGCCCGAGATCAAGGTAGTCGGCATAATCCGCCCCGACGACGACAGCATCCTCGCTACCGCAAACAGCGGCGGCATAGGCTACACTCACGCGCTCACCGAGTATATGATACAGCGTGTGGACGACAGCGCTCTCGTTAAAGAACAGCGCGCAAATCCCGATACAGACGTGTTTACGGGAATAGAGTTCCCCGAAAAGGACGAGACTCCAAAAGAGCCGATGTCTCAGGAAGAGGCTATGCAGCTTATTATGGGCATGATGACTCCCGAGCAGATAGCCTCGCTTTCTCAGGCGATCATAGCCTCCCTCACTCCCGAACAGCAGGGACAGCTTATGACGCTGCCGCCCGAGCAGCAGCAGTCCGCTATCTTCGGAATGGCTTCCCCCTCGACGCTTACTCAGGCGTTTATGCAGGTGCTCACTGCAGATCAGCTCCAGCAGCTGATGGCGCTCACCAGAGAACCCGAGACCACCGAAGCCACCTACGACGGCAACCTTGAGATTCTTGGCGTGGCGGATCTTGCAAAGCCAAGCTCCATATTCATCTACGCCAACGATTTTGACAGCAAGGAAAGGCTGACGGATTTCATCAAAGACTACAATCAGGCGATGACCGACGCCGACAAGAAAGAAGACGCTATCCAGTACACCGACTATATTGGTCTTATGATCTCCTCGGTAAGCAAGATCATCGACTCCATTTCGTATATTCTCATCGCGTTTGTGGCGATCTCGCTGGTAGTTTCTTCCATAATGATTGGAATCATCACCTACATCTCCGTTCTCGAGAGAACCAAGGAGATCGGTATCCTGCGCGCGATGGGCGCTTCCAAGCTCGACGTTTCCAACGTATTCAACGCCGAAACGCTCATTGTCGGCTTTGTTGCGGGAGCTATAGGAATTATAACTACGCTGCTGCTGAATATTCCCATAAATATCATTATAGAACACCTCACCGATATTGAGAATATGTCGCAGCTGCCGTGGCAGGGCGGAGTAATTCTCATCATAATCAGCATGGTGCTTACGCTGATAGCGGGACTGTTCCCCGCGTCGGTAGCCGCGAAGAAGGATCCCGTAGAGGCTCTTCGCACGGAATAATTCGCAAAAACCTAAATCCCTGTGCATTAACGGTGCACAGGGATTTTTTTAATTTTTTTTTAAATTATTATTGACAAACTGTCGAATTTTATGTATAATATATGTGTGTAAATTTATTTCTGCTTCTGAGCGCGTTTCTGTTACGCAGCCCAAAAACAGGGAAGGATGGCTTTTTTATGTCAAGAATAGGTTTAAAACTTATTGCGGTATTTGTGGCAGGTATGGTCGTTGCCATTGCGACATTGAGTATCATATCGGTGTCTATGGCTTCTGAGATCATCAAAGAGATCGTCAGCGACCAGAACGTAGCGAGCGTTAAGCTGCTCGAGATTCAGATCGCGGACAAGATAATTGATTTTCAGAGCTTCCTGGAAACCATGAACGCTCTGGATATGGGAGTTCCAGGCACCGAGGAAGATCTTCAGGCATTCTGGGATGCCGAGCAGGAAAGCGAGACCGAGTTCCTCGCGGTTTATAACACCTCCGGACAGATCTTCTGGAAGACCCCCAGCTATAATCTCGCGGATTTCGATTATGTAGCCGCGCAGAAAGGCGGCTGGATGGGCTTTGTGCTGGATTCTAAGGCGGACGTTACCATTCAGGTAGCTATGCCGTTGGACATTGACGGCGTTGTCGTAGGCTCGATAGTTGTAGGTCAGCCGATGACCGACGAAGCATGGCTCGACAATATCAAGGACGCAATGGGCTGCGATCTGGCGCTGTTCAGCGGCGATCTTCGTGTTAACACGACGCTTATGGACGAGACAGGCAAGCGCCTGACCGGTACGAAAATGAGCGCGGCAACCGCTCAGACCGTACTTGTAAACGGCGAGGGCACTCACGCCGAGGCTCCGATCTCCGGCGCGCACTACTACATAGCTTACGAGCCGATGCCCGACATAAACGGCAAGATAATCGGCGCATACTGCGCGGGAACCGACGGAACGGAAACCGACGCTATGAAGGCAAAGCTTGTTATAATTATTATTGTAACTGCAATAGGAATCACCGCTGTTGCGATCGTAATTCTTATAATTGTAAACAAGAAGCTCATTATTACCCCCATCCTGGAGGCAAACGCTGTTGCGGACGATATGAGCGACGGTGCGTTCCACAAGCCGCACACCGACTTTAAGTTCGGCAACGACGAGCTGGGCGATTTCGTAAGAAAGCTCGAGCATACCAAGAGCAATCTTAACAGCTACATCGGCGATATCAACTCCGTTCTGTCCGATATGGCAATGGGCGACTTCACCGCTCAGCCTAAGGTCGCTTATCACGGCGACTTCCTGGAGATCCAGTCCTCCTTCGGAAAGATCGAGGAATCCCTGCGTGAGATGATCAGAAACATCGGTAACTCCTCGCGTGACGTTAAGAACGGCTCCGAGCAGATCGCCGAAGGTTCTCAGATGCTCGCGGAGGGTACCACTCAGCAGGCTGCGGCTATCCAAGAGCTTTCCGCGTCCATCAACGACATCGCGGATCAGGTTCAGAAGAGCGCCCAGAACGCAAACGAGGCAAGCAGGATCTCCACCGAGACTTCCGACAAGATCACCTACCAGAACAACGAGATCCAGAATATGCTCGGCGCAATGGACGAGATCAAGGAAAAATCCGACCAGATCCAGAACATCATCAAGGCTATCGACGATATCGCGTTCCAGACCAACATTCTCGCATTGAACGCTGCTATTGAGGCTGCGCGTGCGGGAGCTGCGGGCAAGGGCTTCGCGGTAGTTGCGGACGAGGTAAGAAACCTTGCCGCGAAGAGTGCAGAATCCGCTCAGCAGACCGGCGACCTCATCAACGCGACCATTCAGGCAGTAGACAAGGGCACCGTGATCGCTCAGAGCACTGCCGAGACCATGAAGGCAGTTACCGAGCTGTCCGACCGCACCAACCGCTATATCACGGATATCTCCACCGCGGCAGAGGATCAGGCAGAGTCCATTACTCAGGTAAAGATCGGTATCGAGCGTATCTCTCAGGTAGTTCAGCAGAACTCCGCGACGGCAGAAGAGACCGCAGCTTCCTGCGAAGAGCTCAGCAGCCAGTCCGCTATCCTCGAACACCAGATCGACAGATTCAAGGTATAAACAATATTTCCACCCCCATGCAAGTGCATGGGGGGTTACACAATTTCAGACTGAACTTCAGACTGTTGAGAAAGCCCCGGATGCTAGGAAGCGGCTTATCAGCTAGCCTTTTGGCTGCTGAAAAGCCGCTGACGACGCAGATGGAGCTTTATCGACAGTCTGAACCCCCGTGCAAAGGCACGGGGGTTTGTGTTTTTAAAAGCAGTGACTCCATCGATAAGCCGAGTTCTGTCGTGTATGATCATCTATCTAGCCCCTTCGTCGCCGAAGGGGTCAAGCCACCTTTCAACGGGGCGCGCCGAGCAGACGTGTTTCTCCCCGCACCAATCGGTGTTGCATCGGATAGGGTTTACATGGCAGTGTACTCTCGTACACTCCGGTGAGCTCTTACCTCGCCTTTCCACCCTTACGGTAAAATACCGCGGTATATCTCTGTTGCACTTGCCCTAAGGTCGCCCTCGGCAGACGTTATCTGCTATCCCGCTCTGTGATGCTCGGACTTTCCTCATTGCGCTCTCGCGCACCGCGATCATATAATGAAGTCACTTTAAAGATTAGAGATTAGAGATCAGTTCTCCGATATCCGCACTCTCTCCAAAAACAGTATAGCATTTTTTTTGAAGAATTGCAAGTGTTTTTCGGGGTTATTTCACAAAAATCTCACATAAATTCTCCAAAATTTGCTTGACAAAAGTTGGGGGTTGATATATAATTATATTGTATATTCAATATATATAAGATCAATAGGAGATGGGAAAATGGACGTAGAGAGCTATCATCTGAATTTCGTTACCGAAGAATACGGCGAGGACGGGATCCTCAAAAAATTCGGGATAAAATACCCCGAGAACTTCAACTACGGCTACGATATTATCGACAAATACGCGGAGCTTGAACCCAACCGCCGCGCGCTGCTGTGGGTGGATCTCGAGGGAAACGAAAAGCAGCTTACCTACGGAGACCTTTCGCGCCTGTCAAACAAGGCGGCGAATATGTTCTTAGACGCGGGGATCAAAAAGGGCGACTGCGTATTGTTGACGCTCAAGCGCCACTATCAGTTCTGGTACGTGCTGATAGCGCTTATGAAGATCGGCGCTATCGCTATTCCCGCGACGCACCTGCTTACTCCCAAGGACTTTGTATACCGTTTCACCGCCGCGGACGTCAAAGCGGTGGTAACCACCTCGTCGGGCGACGTTCCCAAGTTTATAGAGCAGGCGGAGCGCCACTATGAAAACGAGATCAAGAACTTCATCGTAAACGGCTCGCGCGAGGGCTGGGTGGATTTTGATAATGAGATCGAAAAGTACCCCGATACGATGGGGCGTATTCCCACCAAGGCAAGAGACCTGTTTTTGATGTACTTTACTTCGGGAACCACCGGTTATCCGAAGATGGCAGTCCACGACCACTCCATAGCGCTTGCGCATATCCAGACCGCCAAGCACTGGCACAAGGTCGATCCCGACGGACTGCACC
>JAFLUD010000029.1 GCA_022508965.1 Oscillospiraceae bacterium | reverse complement strand
AAAATCCGACAAAAAGCGGACATCCCCCCGCTCCCTACGGTTTTTCCCCTCGCGCCCCCTTTTCCCCTCTCCCTCACCCCCCCTGTCCGCTTTTTCTTGTGGCTGAGAGAGAATTCGTCGAATGGAAAAGGGAACGTATCGTTGCTCAAGCATTGAACAAATGTCTCCTTAGTATGACCTGTTGATCGGATTATTACGTCCCCACCACCCGCGGATTGTTTCATCTGAATCGCGGGGTCGACAAGGGTTAGTACATTGCCGCTACTCGCCTAAAACGCTCCTGTGCGGGGTTGGAGGGTATTTACTATGGGTTATATTCTATAAAAAAATTACAATAGGTTGTGCATTCCTAAAAATAAAAGGCTCTTTTCAGAGCCTTTCTTATAAGTCTGCCGATAAACCCTCATCTACGTTGTCACCGCCGCTTTGGCAGGCACTAAGCCTAGCCGAAGCGCCGGTTCCTAGTATCTGAGGGTTTCTCAGCAGACTTTTAATCTGTGTGAATAACTTCGACGGGGCAGGAATCCGCCGCTTCTTCAACGGCGTCCTCGAAGCCGTCGGGCTTCGCGATCACCTCGGACAAGCCGTCGTCTGCAAGCCGAAACACGTCCGGGCAAACGTCCACGCATACTCCGCAGCCGATACATCCGTCGCGGTCAATATCTACTTTCATAACAAAACCTCCTTTTGAGCAGTGACTTTATTGTCTCTCAAAAGGAGGTTTTTATTCGTTATCTGATAAAATTGGTGCGGATAACGGGTTCGGCTTCGGGGAACTCGATCCCCGCGGATTTTCCCGCCTCAATGCACTTGAGCAGCCACGCCATGTTGTTTCCGAGAGTGCGCATGGTCTGCATTCCCTCTTCGTCGCGGAGAACCTGCTCGGGGGTGCTTCCGTGGACTTGGTTCCAATACTGCGACGATACCACCGGCATGGAATTTATCGTGAAATATTTGTTCAGCATATCGAACGTCGCCGTTGTGCCGCCTCTGCGGCAGCTCACTGCACACGCCGCGGGTTTACCCTTAAGATAGCGACCCGCCGAATAGAACGCCCTGTCCATGAACGAGGTGATCGCTCCCGAGGCGCTTGCGTAATGCACCGGAGAGCCGAAAACAAAGCCGTCGGCGGACTGCGCTTTTTCGGCGAAAACGTTTACGGTATCGTCCATAAAGCACTTTCCGAGCTTTCCGCAGGCTCCGCAGCCGATACAGCCCGAAATCGGTTTATTCCCCACCCAGAAGATCTCCGTTTCGATTCCGTTTTTCTGCAATGCCTTTTCTACCTCGCACAGCGCGGTGTAGGTGCAGCCTTTCTCATGCGGCGAGCCGTTTACCAGAATAACTTTCATTGATATATTCCTCCTTTTGTCAGGCTGCCGATAAGCCCTCATCTGCGTCGTCACCGCCACTTCGGCAAGTTGCGGAGAGTGCATTCATTCGCGTTGTCAAGGGCTGTTCGGCAGCTTATAAATATGTTCAATACAATTATATTACAGATCGGGAAAAAATTCAAGTGTTTGTGAAAAATTCACAAAAAATTCTAAAAGTGAAAAAACCGCTTGACAGGTACAAGTTTCTTGTGGTATAATAAGTTCACAAAATAAAATTAAGTATGAACGGAGTGATACTATGAGCGATTGTTTGACTGCGCTGAAAAATGCGCGCGAGTCGGAGCTGGAGGTCAGGGCGGAGCTGGAGCATATTGAGCGTCTGCACAGAATCATGAAGATCCAGGAGCGTTCGGGGAACTATGCGCGGTCGGTCGTCGAAAAGCTCGCGGCTCTCGAAAAGGAGCTGAACGCGACTATTGACGAGGCTGTCGACCGAAAACGCGAGGCGCTGGCGTATCTCAGCATTCTTACGGGAAGCGAGCGCGCGGTTCTTTATCAATACTATATTCTGGCGAAGGAATGGCAGAAGATCGCTTTGGAGCTTTATATCAGCGAGCGGCAGGTATTCAACATCAGAAAAAAGGCGCTGGACAGGCTGTCGGCGCGTCAGAGCAGGCTTTCGGAGGATTCCCGCAGGTCTTGCGAAACGGAGGAAGTATGAGCATCGGAAGCAGAATAAAAGAGCTGCGCAGCCGTGCGGGTCTTACGCAGGAGGCTCTCGCACGGAAAATCGGCGTAACGCCGTCCGCTGTCGGGAACTATGAGAGGGATTTCAGCTTCCCAAAGGAGGAGGTTTTGTACCTGCTGTTCGGGGCGCTGGGGTGTTCTCCGAATGAGCTTTTTGAGACGGAGAATCCATATTCTCGGGGAGAGCTTGAGCACTTGGAAAAGTACAGGTTTCTTGATGATTACGGCAGGGAGCTGGTGAACGCCTGCATGGAAATAGAGCTTGCGCGGCAAAGAGGGGAGATAACGGCGATCGCCGCGAGAAAAGGCTCGGCGGACAGGTTGGTTCTCAAAAAACGCGCGGGAGCGCCGGATATCCGCGAGGCTCCCGATTATAGGGGCGGAAGATGATGAACATTCTTGAAATATACGAGGCGGCGGGGATAAGCTCGCTTCCCGCCGACCCCGCGGCTGCGGCACGGGCGCTCGGGATAAAGGTGGCAGGCTACGGCGCGGTCGCACAGAGCTACGAGCAGACGGTTGAGAGCCTGTATAAATACAGCCGTTTTGGGTTCTCGTTTAAGGACGAGAGGGGATTTGTTATCGCGGTGAACGAAAATTCCTGCGGCGAGCGCAGACGGCGGTTTACGATAGCGCACGAGCTGGGGCACTGCGTTTTGGGACATCTGGGGCATGGTTCCCCGAATAAATATGAAGAGCGGGAGGCGAACCGCTTTGCGGCGGAATTTTTGGCGCCAATGGCGGTCTTGGATCGCTGCGGGGTGAGTTCTGCTCGGGAGATCGCTTCGCTGTGCGGGATCTCTCAGAGCGCGGCGGAGATCGTGTTCGCGGAATTGACACTGAAGCGGCGTTCGGAACGCGGCTGCTTTGAGTTCCCCGAAAATATCGCTCTGATGAGGCAGTTTTCTGCGTTCGTCCAAAGATATCTCGAATTCAAAAACACCAGTCGGCGTGTTATAGAAAAAAACTATTAAAATATATAGATATAAAGAATTTGACAATTACCTAGTAATGTGATATACTTAATACAGAAAGAAAATTTCACCACAGAAAGGACGATTATCATGGCAAACAATTACAGATTTGAGACTTTACAGGTTCACGCGGGACAGGAGAACCCCGATCCTACGACCGACGCGCGTGCGGTGCCGATCTACGCGAGCACGAGCTACGTTTTTCACGATACCCAGCACGCGGCTGACCGCTTCGGTCTGCGCGACGCGGGAAATATCTACGGGCGACTCACCAACCCCACCCAGAGCGTTTTTGAGGAGCGCGTTGCGGCTCTTGAGGGCGGCGTCGGCGCACTTGCGACCGCTTCGGGCGCGGCGGCTATCACTTATGTGATCGAGGCGCTGGCAAAGGCGGGGGAGAATATCGTTTCCTCGGAGACGATCTACGGCGGTTCCTACAACCTTTTCGCGAATACGCTTCCGCTGTACGGAATTACAACGAAATTTGTGGCTCCCGATCCCGCGGAGTTTGAGAAGGCTATTGACGACAAGACCAAGGCGCTGTACGTTGAGACCCTCGGAAACCCGAATTCCAACGTTTCGGACATCGAGGAGATAGCTAAGGTGGCTCACAAGCACGGGATACCGCTTGTTGTGGACAGCACCTTCGCAACGCCGTACCTGGTGCGCCCCATCGAGTACGGAGCAGACATCGTGGTACATTCCGCAACGAAATTCATCGGCGGACACGGCACGGCTATCGGCGGCGTTATCGTTGACAGCGGCAAGTTCGACTGGGCGGCAAGCGGCAGGTATCCGTGGATTTCCGCGCCGAATCCCTCCTACCACGGCATCTCGTTTACTCAGGCGGTCGGCGCGGCGGCGTTTGTAACCTACATTCGCGCTATTCTGCTGCGCGACACGGGCGCAACGCTCAGCCCGTTCCACGCGTTCCTGTTCCTGCAGGGGCTGGAGACGCTTTCGCTCAGAGTGGAGCGCCACGTTCAGAACGCGCTGAAGATCGTGGAGTATCTGTCAAAAAATCCCAAGGTGGAGGCGGTTCACCACCCGTCGCTGGAAAGCGAGCCTTCGCACGCGCTTTATAAGAAGTACTTCCCGAACGGCGGCGGCTCTATCTTCACGTTTGAGGTGAAGGGCGGGGAAGCCGAGGCGCGGAAGTTCATCGACAGCCTGGAGATCTTCTCGCTTCTGGCGAACGTTGCAGACGTTAAGTCGCTTGTAATTCACCCCGCTTCTACGACACATTCGCAGCTCAATGAGCAGGAGCTTCTGGAGCAGGGAATCAAGCCGAACACCGTAAGACTGTCTGTCGGAATAGAAAATATCGCCGATCTGATCGACGCTCTCGATAAGGCGTTTGCGGCCATATAAAGCGAAATTTAACAACAATCCCCGCCTTGAAAAGACGGGGATTATTATGCGAAAAAATGCAAAATACAGTGAATAAAATTATGAATAATACAACAGATAATATGAATAATGAGAACTAAATCTAGATAAAATCGGGGGAATACACAAAATAAAATGCGAAATTCGCAGTAATTCACGCCGATTTATACGAAAATATTCATAATATTGAATATTTTCGGCGGTTAAATAACGATATTCCGCATAAAACCGTAGAAGTTCACGGAGAAATAATTCTCGAATATTCATAAAATGAGAAACAGTCGCGGAGAATCGACGAATTTTCACTCTCCGATTTTCTTGTACATTTCCGGTCTGCGATCACGGAATATTCCCCATGAATATCTCATCTCGCGGATGCTGTCAAGGTCGAAGCTCTGCACCAGGACGCAATCGGAGGTGCGGTCGGCACTTTGGAGCAGCTCACCGGTCTCGTCGGTGATGAAGCTGCTTCCATAAAATGTAAGCTCGCTGGACTGATGGGAGTTCTCTTCGTCGGGGGTGACGCGCTCGAGCCCGACGCGGTTCGCCGCGATCACGGGCATTACGTTCGCAGCGGCGTGCCCCTGCATACATCTGCGCCAATGCGGCATGCTGTCGCACTCGATGATCGGCTCGCTTCCGATGGCGGTGGGGTAGAGCAGCAGCTCCGCGCCGTCAAGCGCCATACAGCGCGCTGACTCCGGGAACCACTGATCCCAGCAGATGCCCACGCCGATCTTTCCGAAGCGCGTGTCCCAGACCTTGAAGCCGGTGTTGCCGGGGGTGAAGTAAAATTTTTCCTGGTAGAAGTGGTCGTCGGGAATGTGGGTTTTGCGGTACACTCCGAGCAGCTCGCCGCTGTCAAGCAGGGCGACGCTGTTGTAGAATACGTTTCCATCGCGCTCGTAGAAGCTGATCGGGATCACTGCGCCGAGTTCCCTTGAAACCTCGGTAAACCGCACAACGGCGGGGTTTTCGGCGGTCGGGAGCGCTAGCTCGTAGTATTCGTAGCGGCGCTCTTGACAGAAATATTTCGTCTCGAACAGCTCGGGCAGCAGGATTACGTTCGCGCCTTTTGAGGCGGCTTCCCGAACCAGCTGCTCGGCTTTTTCTATCGACTGCTCGCGGGTTTCGGGTATCGACATCTGGATCGCGGCGACTGTTATTTTTTTCATGAAATCACTCCGTTTCAGAGGGCGATTTTCGCCCGTTTTCTGTTATTGAAAAACGATAATTCAAAATTGATTTTTTTATAATGATTTTGGCTTAACAACAGGGAATTTTGCGAATAAAGATTTTGCTCAAAATCGGCTAGAAATTGCGCTTGATTATTCGAGCGTATTTTTGTTCGGAATCTTCGATAATTTTTATCTTTCCGAGGCGTATAAAACGCTCGATTCTTGAGGCAAACCACCAGTCTCCCACGCCTATTTTATTGTTGCCAAGTATCTCGCCGATGAGAACTGCCTCTTTTTTGGGCGTTTTTCCGAGGTGTTTTCGGATCAAAAAGTCATAGAAATTGCTCGGAACGCTGATAACAGAGCCGTTTATCACCGCCCGAAGCGGCGCGTTTTCTTTGCGGAGGCGATTCCATTCAAAGGCGCGGCGTTGAAGTTCGGCGGGGGGCAGTTTCCGCTGAAATTTCAGGTATTTTACGAATTCGTGCGGCTCCAATTCTCCCCAGGAAACGTGCGGATCGGAGCTTGGGAGCTTTACTGCGAAAATGTCGTTCTTCACCGTCGAAAGTGCGTTGCAAAGCCATAAAAATCCGCACATCGAATAGGGGCAGGAGCTGTACCAGATCCGCAGCTGTTCACCGTTTTTGAGGTGTTTTTTCAGTCTCGCAAGCTCTTTGGCGTAGATTTTCCCCAAATCTTTAAGCTCGGCTTCCATTTCGGGATCCGCGCCCCATTGCTCTTGATAAAGCATTCTGTATATCAAATTGCTGCGGTATTTGCTTAACACGGGCTGCCTTAGTTCCCCGATATCAAGCATAAAGTTAAGGCAAATTACGTCTTTTCCCGATTTATTACCTGTTTTTAGCGCGAATTTCATCGCTCCCGATTCGCTGTCGCCAAATAAAATTTCGATCATCTTCGTTATTCCTCAAAAATGGGAATCTGCTGCGTGATGCAGTGGATGTTGCCGCCGCCGATGAGGATATCACGCGCGGGGACTGCGATTATCTCGCGCTCGGGGAACAGCTCCCCCAGCAGCCTGCGCGCCGGTTCGTCTGCGGGATCGCCAAAAAACGGCATAACCACCGCTTTGTTCGCAATGTAGAAGTTGACGTAGGACGCGGCGAGGCGTTCTCCGGGAGTGCGCGTGGGGTTGAAGTCCATGGTGTCCAGCCCCTCGCATTCCTCGGGTGTGACCGTGACGGGCTTGGGGCAGTGCAGCTTGTGGATCTTGAACGGTCTGCCCTTGGCGTCGGTGGACTGTGAAAGTATCTCGAAGCAGGACTGCGAGAGCGCGTACTGCGGGTCGCTTTGGTCGTCCGTCCACGCTAGCACCACCTCGGACGGCTTTACAAACGCGCAGATATTATCGACGTGCTCGTTGGTCTCGTCACCGTAAATGCCGTTCTTAAGCCAAATTATCTTTTCTACGCCCAGATATTCGCGGAGGTTTTCCTCGATCTCTTCCTTTGTGAGCGAAGGGTTGCGCCCTGGGCTTAGCAGGCAGGCTTCCGTGGTAATGCAGGTGCCTTCCCCGTCAACATGGATAGAGCCGCCCTCCAGAATGAAATCGCTGTGATCGTACATATCCTTCTCATAAAGATCGCACAGCTTTCTCGCCATTTTATCGTCGGAATCCCAGGGGAAATACAGTCCGTCCACCAGACCGCCCCAGGCGTTGAAGCCCCAGTTGACGCCGCGTATCTCGGCGCCGCTTCCTTTTCCGTTGGTTACGAACGTCGGCGCGTAGTCCCGTGCCCAGGAATCGTTTGAGGACATCTCCACTACGCGGATGTGCTCCGGCAGCATACGGCGGGCGTTCTCGTACTGTTTGGAGGAGGCGCAGACGGTGAGCTTTTCGCTTTTGGCGATCGCTTCGGCTACCCGAACGAACGCCTTTCGCGCCGCGTATCCGCCGTACTGCCAGCTGTCCGAGCGTTCGGGGAAGATCATTATACACCCGTAATGGGGCGAGAATTCCGCCGGCATATAAAAGCCGTCCGCGCGGGGCGTTGAATTGATTACTTTCACTGTGTTCCTTCCTCCAAAAAAAGCGGTATTTCATCGGTTATATCAATTATATCATATAAATCCCGAAATTGCAATATTGTGAGTTATGCATAATAACCGTTCTCGGAGAGAAGGATAATTTTTGTTGATAAAGCGCGGTTTTTGTGGTATTTACAGTGTTTCGCGTGTGAATTGACAGCCGGTGGGTTGCTGCGGAATTGTATAATTTGACTAAATTCTCGCTATTTTTTTAATGTGTTTTGTTTAGTAAGGTGTTGACAAAGGGCGGGCTATATGATATAATTATAGTGTACGGTTCCGTGGCTTTTCTGCCGCGAACTTTGACGAACATAATAATTATTTTGGAGGATTTTAGAAATGACAAACAAGAATTTAGCAATTCTCGGTTTAGTTCTTAGCTTCCTTGTTCCGCTTGCGGGTCTTATCATCAGCGCGGTTGCTTTGAACAAGTTTAAGGAGTCCGGCGAGACCGACGGTAAGGGTCTTGCTACTGCAGGTCTGATCATCGGTATCGTTATTATGGCTCTGGGTCTGGTAGGTACTATCTGCTCTTTTGCTTGTGCAGGTTGCCTGGCTGCTGCGGGCGGTAGCTACTAATTGCCATAAAACAACGGGATTTATTGCAAGATATTCCTTTGGTTGATCTGGCTTTAACCCTGCCTCTTGGCAGGGTTAAATTTTTAAGGCTTTTAATAAGGAGAGTTTATGTTTCCCGGTTTTGAGATTTTCGGGCATTTTATCGGTATGTACGGTATTTGCGCGATCGTTGGCATTTTTGCTGCCTGCCCTATTGCTATTGTTTATTATAAGAAATTCACCGGCGACGACGTTTCGATGATAAATATTCTTCTGTTCTCGGCGATAGGGGTGTTTTTGGGAATGCACCTGCTGTACGGCATTACAAACATTCCCTATTGGCACATACTGTTCGAGGCGGAGGGCTTTGTCGACTTCTGGAAACGCTTCGCAAACGTTTTCGGAGGCTCGGTGTTTTACGGAGGACTTATCGGCGGGCTTGTCGCGGGAGGCATTACGATAAAGGCGTTTAAGCTGCCCGCGCAGATCGCTACCGACTGCGTTGCTCCGTCTATCGCGCTGATGCACGGGATCATGAGGGTTGGCTGCTTTTTGGGCGGCTGCTGCTACGGAGTCGAGTGGGAACACGGGATCACTTTTACAAATTCTCTGGTGGAAAGCGCAAACGGGGTTCCGAGAGTTCCGGTGCAGCTTTTTGAGGCGGGTTTTGAGGTGGCGCTGTTCTTCCTGCTGTGGATACTGCTCGCGAAAACCGACAGGCTCAAGGGTATGCTGCTGGCGTTGTATCTGCTTATCTATTCCGTCGGGAGATTTATTCTCGAATTTTTCCGCGGCGACGAATACAGGGGATTTTTGTTCGGGCTTTCCACCTCGCAGATCATCAGTGTTCTGCTGTTCACGGGGAGCTTAGTGTTCTTTATTCTTAAATTAAAAAAACAGAAAAATATTCCCAAAAAAGCATAAAAAAATAAACGCTCCCGCTTGGGAGCGTTTGTTTTAATTGAATTAGGCGTTTGCGATCATATAGCTTGCAATGTCGGGACCGTTCTTGTGACAGATGAGATAAACGAATCCGTCGGGGGTCGTGCCGGTTACCCAGTTTGCGGAGGCTTCCGCAACATGAGGATACATAAATCCGCCCTTCAGGGATTCGATGTGATCGTCAAAGTATTTCTTGACCGTCGCTTCATTGCCGGGCTTGGGCTTCGCAACGAATACCTTCTGCGTATCCGCGCTCATCATGATGTTTGAGAAGCAATAGTCGCTTACCCAATCGGTGTTGAATCCCGCAAGCACAAATTCCAGAGCGTCATCGGGGATAATTTCCATCATCGACCATTCGTCGGTGGAAAGCGCGGCGTCAACATAGTCCTTGGCGGTTTTGCCGGAAACGGGAGGATCCGGAGTCACCGTGCTTGACGTCGAGGATTCCGTGCTGCTGGAGGAACTGCTCGAGCTTTCGGTGGAGGATTCGGTGCTTGTGGACGAGGAGCTTTCCTCGGAAGAGCTTGTTGAGGTGTCGGTTGAAGTGGAGCTGCTCGTGGAAGTGCTGGAAGAAGAACTGGACGAGGAGCTGTCGTTGGAGGATTCGCCGGAGGAATTTCCGCCGTTGTCGCATCCCGAAAGGGCTGCTGTCAGAACGATTGCGGCAAGAGCCGCGGATATGAGTTTTTTCATGATGATTTTTCCTTTCATTTTAGATAGATATTCCCTATGCAAAAACTGCAATCCATTATGTAATAAATTGCTCGGATAAGGGAAAACAGCCGCACTGAGGGCTATCGGCTTGTATGCACGAGTCCTAGCGTAGCTGTCAGTTGCTTATTAACCAAATGATTTGGGTTTTCCCGTTATTGCTAAGGTATGCCCATGTACTATTCGGTGATAACGAAGCTTTTGCCGTTTTGCAAGTCGGATCATTCGCCCTTCTGCTTTGCGAAGCACTCGCTGCACAGTACGGGTCTGTCGCCCTTAGGCTCGAACGGTACTCTCGCTACTCCGCCGCATACGGCACAGGTAGCTTCAAAGAAGGTTCTTGCGCCTCTGCCTGCGTTCTTCTTGGCATCGCGGCAAGCCTTGCATCTCTGAGGCTCGTTTTCAAAGCCTTTTTCCGCGTAGAATTCCTGTTCACCCGCAGTAAACACGAAGTCTGCGCCGCAGTCCTTGCATTTCAGTGTCTTGTCAGTGTACATAAGTAATACCCCTTAAAAATAAATAGATTTGCCCGGTCGGACTTGCACCGACATCTTTGCTAACGGTATGTTGCAATGCTCTTCGATTGAGCTAGCGGGTAATATAATAACGCGCGCGACCGTTTACGATCTCATCCCGTATACAAACGGCGCAGCTTCGCCCTTGCGCGGGTCAGCGCGTTGTCGACCGTCTTTTTGCTTACCCCGAGTTTGCTTGCGATCTCGCCGTAGGCGAGCCCCATTGCGGCGCCCTCTATGCAGTGCAGCTCAAGCTCGGTAAGCTCTTCTTTGATATGGTTGAACAGCGACTCGCTGTTCTCCTTCGCGATCACTGCCTCCTCGGGAGTAGGCTTAGGATCGGGTATCGCCTCGAGCTGTTCGGGATCGCTCTCCGAAAGCCGCGACGTTCTTCTGAGCGCCCGTTTTGCGGTGTTTTTCAGCCTGTTATTCACACAAACCGAAACGAACGCCGAAAACTCGCCCTTTTCGCTGTTGTAGCCGCGGATGGCGCTTAGCAGCCCCTGCATCCCGTCGGACACGAGTTCTTCATAATCCGCGCTGTCGGAATACTTTCGGGCGATGCTGAAGACCGTCTTCATGTGCCTGGAAATAAGCTCTGCGATTATTCCGCCTTCAAGCGGTTCGTTTTCGAGCAGCTCTTCGAGCAGTTCCTTATCGCTTTTTGCGGAATAGTCTGACATAATTCACTCCTCAGCACAAATATTATATCACAAATCTTTAGGTTTGTCAATAATTAATTTCAAAAACTATCTATTTTCCGACATTTTTTGACAGTGGACAGGCTTTTGGGAATGTTATCTCGCGTATTGCTCTCTGCCGCTTTTGAAAATATTTCCGCCGCTTGCGTCTATCGCGGTTATCAGCGGGAAATTCTCAAAACGCAGGCGTTTTACGCTCTCGCAGCCCAGGTCCTCAAACGCTATTACCTCGCACTCCTTTATGCACTTTGCCGCAAGCGCTCCCGCGCCGCCTATTGCGCAGAAATACACCGCGCCGTTTCTTCGGATAGCCTCGCAGACCGCCTCCGAACGCTCGCCTTTTCCTATCATCGCGGAAAGTCCCATATCCAAAAACTGCGGGGAATACACGTCCATCCGGCTTGAGGTGGTAGGTCCGCAGGAGCCTATTACCATGCCGTCTTTCGCGGCTGTGGGTCCCGCGTAATAGATCGCCGCCCCCGAAAGCTCGTAGGGGAGCTTTTCTCCGCTTTCGATGAGCTGTTTTATGCGCTTGTGAGCCGCGTCGCGCGAGGTGTACACCACTCCCGAGAGCAGGACTTTGTCGCCCGCTTTGAGCCGCCGCGCTTTTTCCTTCAATTCGCTTGTGTTCAGTTCTATCATTTCATTAACTCCGTCAAAAACCTGTTTCAAAGCGTAACGGAGCCGAGGTCACGGCTCCGTTGCCTGTCAATAAGCACTCATCTGCATTGTCAGCCGCGCCTCGGCAGGCACAATGCCTAGCCAAGGCACGGCTTCCCAGCATCTGAGCGCTTCTTGTTTACTTAGAAGCTGCCGAACAGATCCGAGCTCATGTCGTCATCGGAGGATTCCATTCCGCTGTCGTCGGAATTGCCGCCGAAGTTCCATACCGCGGAATCGTCCGCGTCGGGAACCTTGCGATCCTCGGAAACGGTATTCGCTGCGGCGAGATCGTCGGAGCTGTCGTCGGAAAGTCCGCCGGACTGTTCCATAGCGTTAAGCTGCGCCTGAAGATCTGCCCACGGATTCGCGCCGCCGTTATCCGGCTCGTCGGGTTCCATGGAGGCGGCATCGTCGGCGCTTCCTCCTGCGCTTTCAAGCGCTGCGCCCATCGACGCGAGCAGGTCGTTCATCGCGTTTATACCGCTGTCGGAGCCGCTGCCCGAATCGCTGCCGGAATCGCCCATGTCCATATCCAGATCCATTCCCATTTCCATATCGAAGCTCGGCACATCGTCGTTAGGCTGAACGGCGTGCTGTGCGTTCTCTTTTTCAACTGCCGCGAGAATGTCGTCGTCGAGTCCGGAAAGCGCTCCGCCGGTGGCGGTCTGTGCGAGAAGATTTACCGCGAAGTCGTCGGACATCTCGGCGCTCTCGCCGTTCTCGTCAAGAGGCTCGATCTCGGAAACGTCTCCGTCATCGGCGATATTGTTGATCCCCGACAGGTCGAAGCCCTCTACCACCTCATGCTGGGGCCCGGGAGGATCGAGCGGCTGGATATCTCCGCCGAAGCCGTTCATATCCATCTCTTCGTCTGCGGAATCTCCCATATTCGAGAACTGGAACGAAGGATCCAGCTCGACCGGCTCTTCCTTCTTTGCCGGCGCGGGTGCGGGCTTTGCCTTGGGAACCTCCGCCTTGGGCGCGGTGTATGCCGAGAAATCGGGCATCTCTACCGCAGCGGGAGCGGCTCCCAACAGCTCGGACGCCTTGTCGTTCACGGTCTTGAAGCCGCTGCTTACGGTGTCCATAAAGTTCTTCAGAACCGACATGAATTCTTCGGTATTCGCGTTTGAAGACGCGGAAGCGCCGTTTGCGCCAGAAATGATCTCCTGCGCGGTTTTCTTCGCTTTTTCAACTATTTCCTGCGCGGTGGCGTTTGCGTTTTCGATGATCTGAGCCGCCTGCTTATCCGCGGCAGCGCTCGACGCGGCGCTCGGTGCGGCGCCTCCGCCTGCCTGAGCCTGCTTGAGCTTGCGCTTGAGATCGTCTATCTTGATCGCCAGATCGTCGTTGGTCTTGCGTTCTTTTTTGAGCAGCATCTCAAGCTCGGCAGCCTTTTTTTCGCCTGCCTGCTCTGCCGCTTTTATCTTTCCCTCAGCCTCTTCGGCTGTTTTTACGGCGGCTCTGGTCTTTTCGTCGTTTACCTTCTTCTCCGCCTCTATTTCCTGCATACGCTTGCGCAGATTGCTTATGTATTCGTTTACCTCGTTCTTGTCAAAACCCATGGGCTTTGTGCTGAATCCGCCGTCGCCGACTGCCATAAACCATTACTCCCCTCGAAAGAATTAACGTTTTCCGCGAAAAAGTAATTCGCGGGTATCATACTTTAATTATAACACAATTATCTCAGATATACAAGTGTTTTAGCAAATTTTATAAATATGTAGATTTTGGAAGCGTTTTTTTGTAAATTATAACCAAAGAGCGTCGGAAAATTTTGTGCTATTCATAGATTTTATACCGAGATATATTTTAAATTGCTAAATATGGTTGTTTTTTTGGAGCGAATTGTGTATAATTACAAGTAGGGGAATTCTGCGTTTTCGCGGAAATATTGACAAGGAAGGATTTGATTAATATGCTGGATAAAACAATGACCTTTTCGGTGCACGAGGACAGAGAAAACGAAATGAAGGAAATCCTTACCACTGTCTATGACGCGCTTAAGCAAAAAGGATACAACCCCATAAATCAGCTTGTAGGGTACATTCTTTCGGAAGATCCTACATACATCACTACGTTCAACAACGCGAGGGGGCTTATCCGTCATATCGACAGGGACGAGCTTCTGCAGGTCCTTGTGAAATCTTATCTCAAAGACTGACCGCTGATTTTGCAGATTTTTTTGGATAATCCTGCATAAAGGGCACTCAAGATAAAAAAATATTTCTTGCTCCGCCGATTTTGACGGAGCGATTTTTTGCGCATTTTTCGGGTTTTTGTTCCCAAATAATCCCAAACAGAAGAAGTTTTGAGGATTCTTAGTGAAAAATGCACAAAAAAATCTTAATTGCTTTGTAAGATTGTTACGATTTTGTTCTTGACAGATTTTGAATTAAATGTTATAGTAAAGTTGCAAGGAAATTATCGGGAGGATTCGCGGTGGTTTCCGTTCATAAAAATTTTATTGCAGAACAAGAAAGGAAGATCGTTTTTATGAAAAACATTATGAAGCGTGTCGCTGCCGTTTCGCTGGCTGCGGCTATGACGCTCGGAATGACAGGCTGTAACAATTCCAAGGGCTCGAAGGATACCCTCATCATCGGAGGCATCGGCCCGATCACCGGCGGCGCCGCTCAGTACGGCATCGCTGTTAGAAACGGTGCTCAGCTCGCGATCGACGAGATCAACGAGGCAGGCGGCATCAACGGCATGAAGCTGGTTTTCGAGTATCAGGACGACGAGCACGACGCGGAGAGATCCGTAAACGCTTACAACAACCTCAAGGATAAGGGCATGAAGCTCCTCGTGGGCACCGTTACCTCCGCTCCCTGCGAGGCTGTTTCCAAGGAAGCCGCTAAAGACAATATGTTCCTTATCACTCCCTCCGGCTCCTCTATCAACTGCATCACCGCAGGCGACAACTGCTTCCGCGTATGCTTTACCGACCCGCAGCAGGGCGCTATCGCAGCTGATTATATCGCAGAAAATATGTCCGCTAAGAAGATCGGTATCATCTACGACAGCTCCGACTCCTATTCTACCGGTATCGTAGAGGGTTTTGAGGCTGAGGCTAAGACCAAGGGTCTCGAGGTAGTCGCTAAGGAAGCGTTCACCTCCGATTCCGCTACCGACTTCTCCGTACAGATCCAGAAGATCAGCAACAGCGGCGCTGAACTGCTGTTCCTGCCTTTCTACTATCAGCAGGCGGCTCTCGTTCTCCAGCAGGCTGAGGGCAAGCTGAACATCCCCGTTTTCGGCGGCGACGGTCTTGATGGTCTGGCTAAGGAAGAGGTTCTCGGCGACAAGCTGTATGTTTCCGACGGAGTTCTGGTTCTGACTCCTTTTGCGGCGTCTTCTCCCGATCCTAAGTCGGTTAAGTTCACCGAGGCTTACAAGGCTAAGTTCAACGACGTTCCGATCCAGTTTGCGGCTGACGCTTACGACGCTGTTTACGCTATCAAGGCTGCTCTTGAGAAGGCAGGCGTAAACGACGGTTCGATGTCCGCTTCCGATATCTGCAACAAGGTAAAGAAGGCTATGACCGAGATCGAGCTGGACGGCGTTACCGGTAAGACCTCTTGGGGTGCTGACGGCGAGCCTACCAAGGCTCCGCAGGTAATGAAGATCGTTGTTGAGAACGGCGAGGCTTACTACGTTGCGGCTTAAGTCTTAGACAACTGTTTAGTGCATACCGTACAAGGGTTTTATATCCTTGTACGGATTTTGCATATTTCTGCAGGTCTTGAAATTACGGGATCTGCTTTCATAGGAACGCGCGGCGCGCCCTCTTATGAAAACAAATTCCTCAAAAGGAGAATGCGTTATGATGAGCTTCATTTCATATTTGACGAACGGGCTGAGCCTGGGAAGCATTTACGCGCTTATCGCTCTCGGTTATACGATGGTTTACGGTATCGCGAAAATGCTGAACTTCGCGCACGGCGACGTTATCATGGTCGGAGGGTATTCGGCGTTTATCGCCATGGCGACCTCGTGGTGCCCGGTGTGGCTGGCTATGGTGATCACCGTTGCGGTGTGCACGGTGCTGGGCGTGGTTATCGAGAAGGTGGCGTACAAGCCGCTGAGAAGCTCGCCGCCGCTTGCGGTTCTCATTACCGCTATCGGCGTGAGCTATCTGCTCCAGAACGTCGCGCTGCTGACGCAGACGGCTACTCCCAAGACATTTACCTCCATCGCCGCGGGTGCGCCCCCGTTTTTGCAGGTGTTTGAGGGAGAGGCTCCGCTGTTCTTTACGGCGCTTAAGGACAGCCCCTACGGCGATCGGTCGCCTATTCTCACAATCTCTATGGAAACATTTCTGGCGATCACGGTATCGCTTGTTATAATGGCAGGGCTGACGCTGTTCATCAACAAAACCAAGGCGGGAAAGGCGATGCTTGCCTGCTCGGAGGACCGCGGCGCGGCTCAGCTTATGGGGATCAACGTAAACGGGACTATCTCGCTTACGTTCGCTATCGGCTCGGCGCTGGCGGCGGTCGCGGCGGTGCTGATGTGCTCGACATATACGCAGATCACTCCATACACCGGTTCGATGCCGGGAATAAGGGCGTTTGTCGCGGCGGTTTTCGGCGGCATCGGAAGCATCCCGGGAGCTATGATAGGCGGTATTCTTCTGGGAGTTATCGAGCTGCTTTCTAAGGCGTATATCTCCTCGCAGCTTTCCGACGCAATCGTATTTATGGTGCTGATAATCGTGCTTGTTATAAGACCTACCGGGATTATGGGCAAGAAGATCAACGAAAAGGTTTAAGGTGGCATTATGAGAAAACAAACAAAAAACAACCTCATAACCTTTGGCGGCACGGCGGTTTTGTGCGTGTTGATGGCGGTTTTGTCGGGGCTTGGCGTTCTCGATAACAAAACCAACGGTCTGCTGGTCCCTATCGGCATATATATTATCCTCGCTATTTCCCTTAACCTCACGGTGGGGATCCTCGGCGAGCTTTCGCTGGGGCATGCGGGATTTATGTGTATAGGCGCGTTTGTTTCGGGAACGTTCTCGCTGGTTTTTCAGGAAACCATTCAGCCGGTTTGGCTGAGATTCGCGCTGGCGATGATCCTCGGCGGCGTTATGGCGGCGGTTTTCGGTATTCTTATAGGAATACCCGCGCTGAGGCTCCGCGGAGACTATCTGGCTATCGTAACGCTGGGCTTCGGAGAGATCATGAAATCCCTCGCGATGAATATTTACCTCACCGCGGATAAGAACGGTCTGCACTTCGGATTTACCGTGCCTCCCGAGAACATCGACGACGAGACCAAGCGCGAGCTGCTTAAGGGTCCGATAGGAATGGCGGCGCCGCAGGATACGAATTTCTGGATCGTGCTGATCGTTCTGCTTATCTGCCTGGCGGTTCTTATGCTGTTTATCGACAGCAAGTCGGGGCGCGCGTGCATGGCTGTGCGCGATAACTACATCGCCGCGCAGTCGGTGGGTATCAATGTTACCAAATACAGGATCATGGCGTTTGTTCTTTCGGCGGCGGTCGCGGGGATCGCGGGAGGGCTTTATTCCCACTCGATATCCTTGCTTACGGCGAGAAAGTTCGACTACAATCTGTCTATACTGATACTGGTATTCGTGGTTCTGGGAGGACTGGGCAGTCTGCGCGGTTCTATAATCGCTACGATCATTCTCTACGCGCTTCCC
The DNA here is from genome assembly GCA_022508965.1 of Oscillospiraceae bacterium. Lineage (GTDB taxonomy): Bacteria > Bacillota > Clostridia > Oscillospirales > Ruminococcaceae > CAG-115. The sequence continues at coordinate 2,647 of JAFLUD010000029.1, read as the reverse complement.
GAACTGTTTTTGCGCGAGGCGGGAAACCTGCGTATGCTGCTTTACGCTATCGTGCTTATCGCTATGATGCTCTGGACGAACGCTCCTTTCTGCATCAGGCTTCGCGAGCGCATCGGGGCATCTGCTCCCATGCAGAAGCTCAAAGGGTTCTTAAAAAAAGATAAGTCCGCGGGAGGTGCTGCTTAAATGAACGAAGAAAAAACAGCCCCCATGCTGGAGGTTCGCAATCTGTCCATTCAGTTCGGAGGACTGAGAGCGGTCGACGGTCTTAATCTGAAGATCGAAAAGGGCAGCCTGTACGGGCTTATCGGTCCTAACGGCGCGGGTAAGACCACCGTGTTCAATATGCTTACGGGGGTTTACAAGCCGACGACCGGAAGCGTTTTGCTCGACGGGCAGAATATCACGGGAAAATCGCCGGTGGAGATCAATCGCTGCGGTATCGCGAGAACCTTCCAGAATATCCGTCTGTTTAAGGCGATGAGCGTTCTCGACAATGTAAAGGCGGGTCTTCATAATCAGACGAAATATACGACCATTGAGGGAGTGCTGAGGCTTCCCAGATATTTTAAAGAGGAAAAGCGCATGAACGAGCGCGCCTCGGAGCTGCTTGAGGTGTTCGGGTTGGAGGGCGAAAAAAGCCAGCTTGCGCAGAATCTTCCCTACGGAAAACAGAGAAAGCTGGAGATCGCGCGCGCTCTTGCCACCGATCCGAAGCTGCTGCTGCTTGACGAGCCTGCGGCGGGTATGAACCCCAACGAGACAGCCGAGCTTATGGAGACTATTCGTTTTGTCCGCGAGAAATTCGATATGACGATATTGCTTATCGAGCACGATATGAAGCTGGTGTCGGGTATCTGCGAGCAGATCACCGTGCTGAATTTCGGTCAGGAGCTTACGCAGGGCGAAACGAGCGCAGTCCTCAACGACCCGAAGGTGGTTGCGGCTTACCTCGGAGAATGATCCTAACCCCTATAATTTAGATAAGGAGTTTGCTGTATGTCCTTGCTGGAAATAGAAAACATAGAAGTTTATTACGGCGCGATAAACGCGATCAAGGGAATTTCTTTCAACGTCGAGGAGGGAGAGATAATCGCGCTTATCGGAGCCAACGGCGCGGGAAAAACCACCACGCTGCATACGATAACGGGGCTTATTTCGGCCAAGCGCGGCTCTATAAAGCTGGGCGGCAGGGATATTACCAAAACTCCCGCGCATAAAATAGTCTCTTTGGGAATGGCGCACGTTCCCGAGGGGCGAAGAGTTTTCGCGCAGCTTTCGGTTTATGAGAATCTTATGCTCGGCGCGTATACCAGAAAAGATAAGGCGGAGATAGCCGAGAGCCTGGAGCGCGTATACGAGCGTTTCCCCAGACTTAAAGAGCGCAGAAGCCAGTCGGCGGGAACGCTTTCGGGCGGCGAGCAGCAGATGCTGGCTATCGGCAGAGCGCTTATGTCAAAGCCGTCGATAATTCTCATGGACGAACCGTCTATGGGACTTTCGCCGCTTTATGTAAGCGAGATATTCGATATCATCGGCGAGATCAACAAGTCGGGAACTACGGTGCTTTTGGTTGAGCAGAACGCGAAAAAGGCGCTCTCGATCGCCAATCGCGCGTACGTTCTCGAAACGGGAAAAATCGCGCTTTCGGGCGACGCCCGCGAGCTTATGGACAACGAACAGGTCAAGAAAGCTTATCTTGGAGAATGATTATGGAGAATTTTGTTATTACTATCGCGCGCGGCTACGGAAGCGGCGGAAGAACTATCGGTCAGATGCTTTCCGAGCGGCTTAACATCGAGTTCTACGACAGGGATCTTATAAAGCTGGCTTCTGAGGAAAGCGGAATAAACGAGGCTTTATTCGGGCAGTCCGATGAGAAGGCGAAGGCGGGGTTATTCTCAAAAAAGAACGTATACAAAGGCGAGATGATATCGCCCGACAAAAAGGCGTTCACCGGCGAGGAAAATCTCTTCAACTACCAGGCGAAGGTGATAAAAAAGCTCGCGGAGGAGAAGTCCTGCATCATCGTGGGACGCTGTGCGGACTATGTTCTCAAAGACGTAAAAAACGTGATCCGCGTGTTTGTGTACGCCGACGAGGAATCCTGCGTCAAGAACGTCGCCGAGGTCAAGGGCATCCTCGACCGCAAGGAGGCGCTCAAAAAGATCGCAGCCATTGACAAGGAACGCGCTTTCTATTATAAAAGTCACACCGGCCGCGACTGGAACGACGCGAGGAACTACGATCTGTGCCTGAACAGCGGCGATCTGGGCTTTGAAAAATGCGCGGAAATAATTGTAAATTACATTAAGATAAAACTGGGATAATCAAAAGGCTGTCGATACTCCCTCATCTGCGTTTCCGGCATCTGAGGGCTTCTCGGCAGCTTTTTTGCGCCTTGAGGACTTCGGCTTTCGCGTGTTTGGCGGATAGTTTTTAGGGATTAGTTACGCGCTCACTTTCTCCTATTTAAAATAACTAATCTCTAATTTCTAATCTCTAGCCACTAAGGGGGAATTGTATAATTTGTTCAAAAATGGAGAAAATATCTATGCTATTTGCTGTGGAAAATTTTATAATTTTTTTATAAAAACCCCTTGACAAACTCGGACAGCTATGTTATAATAATCAAGTCGCCCGATGA
>JAFLUD010000028.1 GCA_022508965.1 Oscillospiraceae bacterium | reverse complement strand
GCGGCGAGCACGGCGGCGATCCTTCGTCCGTTGAGTTCTGCCACAAGCTCGGTCTTACCTACGTTTCCTGCTCGCCTTTCCGTGTTCCGATCGCAAGACTTGCGGCGGCTCAGGCGGCTATCGCGGACGGGAAGTAATTCCAATTAAAGCATAAAATAATTCGGGAGGCGGTTTCAAACCGCCTCCTTTTTTGTATTCAAACAATGCCGAGATCTATGAATATCTGCTTCATTCCCTCAATGTCTGTATGGGCGACAATGTAATAGAATATTCCGTCATAAGTGAAGGTCGCGCCGGAGGACACCGTCCCGTCATCGTAGTCGCTCTGATGGATAACAGCCTTTTCGTTGTTGTTCAGATCAATATAGGCGATATCGGAGCCGTCGGGATTTACAGAGCTGAATTCCTGCGCCATTGAAGCGTTGTAGTTACCTGTCATACATACCGCGCGGAAATTTACGGGGATCTTAAGATTATCGTCGGAAAGCCAATAGATAAAGCGGACATAAGAACCGTACATTCCGTTTTCGTGATAATTTTCCGCTGTCTGGACGCGCGTTCTTGACAGGAACAGTCTGCGGAATTCCTCGGCGTCGCGATCAGGGGTGGAATAACCCTTGTTATCCGCTCTCGAAAAAGTGTTATTGTTTCCGAGCAATGTGATGTTATATTTTTGGATGAGGTCGCGCGGGTCGATATCTTCCATAACATATTCATAGATGCTTTCTTCTTGGTATTGTATCGAAGCGCCCATTTCCGTAAGCTCTTCGATCGACGGGGGTGTTACCTCGCCGTGTATCGTGATGTTATAGTCGAACGCGGGTTTGCCGTTTACTATCACGTTGTTTTTGTATGCCACGGTAAATCCCACCAAAAGAGAAAGCGCCGCTGCTGCAGCTATCGCTATCAGCGCTATGGGCTTCTTTCTCGGCTTGAACGCGTTTTCGAGGACCGCGTCATCAAGCTCGCCCGCCGCTTCCAAAATTGCATTGATACTGATGTTACTCATTAAAAAAACCTCCTTTGATCAAGTATTCTTTAAGTGATGATCTTAAACGCATAAGCGCCGTAGTTGCCGCCGTTACGCTCATACCCGAGCTTTTGGCGGCATCCTTCACCGAATACATCGAAAAGTACCGAAACACAAACAGCCGTTGCTGCTTGTCGGGAAGGGACTTTACCCAGGCGTTAAGAGCCGCCGCAAGCTCCGACTTTTCCGCCGCGTCTTCAATATTGCAGCCGGACGGTATGCACTCGTCAAGCTCGCCCAGAAGCTCGGTGCTGCGTATGGCGGCTTTGTTGTAGCGCAGACGGTCTATAGCCTTTCGCCGCGTTATCCTGCAAACGTATGGAAGGAGCTTTTCGGGTCTTTCGGGGGGAATACTGTTCCATATACTGTAAAGCGCGTCGTTTACACATTCCTCCGCGTCCTCGGGAGACTTCAGTATCCCGCAGGCGATCTTCATAAGCAGGCGGCCGTATCTCGATTTAAGCTCCGCCAGCCCTTTTTCATCGCGTTTATACAAAAGATCCACTATATCCTTCATCTTATCACCTCCTGTTTATATACACGAAACTCAAGGGGGAATTGTCACAGAATTCGCAAAATTTGTTTTACTTTTCTTTTATTATAAACCGGTAAGGGAGGTCTGTTTATTTAAAAAACAATACTTGACAATATTTGAGCAATGTGTTAAAATGAATTAGGTATGCATTTCCCGCGCTAAGGAGAGATTTTTATGGACAGAAAAATCGGTAAGATAAACCGAAATCTGGTTATCGGATGGAGCATTATTGTTGTCATCCTTGTTGTCGCGTATTTTATAGAATACCTCAAGGGTGACCGTACTCTCGGGTATATCCTCGTGTTCTTCGCGGTGACTATTATCCCGGCGGTGGGGTGCGTTATCGGATACGCGCGAAACAGGGAAAGCGTAAAGCTGCGTTATTACGCGATCGGCGGGTATACGATAATGTATCTGTTCGCGCTGATGACCTCGACTACCGTAATGGTTTATGCGTACATAATACCCATGCTGTCGCTGATCGTTCTTTATCATTCGCCGAAGCTGGTAATGGTTATGGGGTCGATCTCGATCGTGGCGAACGTCATCGCGGCTATTCGGTTTTTGGTGGACGGGATCGTCGAAAAACACGATATCAGAACCATTGAGATACAATTCGCTATTATCATTGTGAGCTTTGTGTTCGCGTTTCTTTCTTCGATGATATATGACGAGATCGTTAAGGAAAACGAGAAATACCTATCGGGTATCAACGAGAAACAAAAGCAGCTGGAGCGTGTTACTCTCCAGACTATCACTACTATCGCCAATATCATAGACGCTAAGGACGAGTACACGAAGGGTCACTCCTACCGAGTGGCGGAGTATTCCTCCATGCTCGCAAGGGAGCTGGGTTACAGCGAGGAGCGTATCGAGGATATCAAATTCATCGGGCTTTTGCATGATATCGGAAAGATAGGTATTCCCGATTCTATTCTCAACAAGCCCGGACGGCTTACAGAGAACGAGTTTGCTATGATGAGAAAACACGCGGAGATCGGCGGAAATATTCTCGAGGGGAACAACATGATCGCAGGTCTGGACGAGGGCGCGAAATTCCACCACGAGCGATATGACGGAAGCGGTTATCCGCAGGGGCTTAAGGGGGAGGAGATCCCCGAGATCGCGAGGATCATCGGTATTGCGGACGCTTACGACGCGATGACCAGCAACCGTGTTTACAGAAAAAGGCTTACCGATGAGACGGTAATGAGCGAGATAAAGCGCAGTTCGGGAACGCAGTTCGACCCGGGCTTTACGGCTGTGTTTATCAAGATGATCGAGGAGGGCAGGCTGGAGCGTCTTGTTCCCGACGAGATCAACGACGAGCGCGAAAAGAGCCGCGCTGAGCAGAGCGCGGAGCTGCTTCAGAATATTATCGACTTCAGAGGCGACGAATACGACAGCGACCACGATTATCTGACGGGCGCTTACAGCAGGACTGTGGGTGAAAAGAAGATCTCCGAGATCCTGGAAAACGCGGATGGCGGATTGTTCATCGCCGACCTCACCAATCTTCAGGGTATCAACGCGCGGCACGGTATCGTTGCGGGAGACAGGGTCATCAGGGCTGTTTTCGACGCGCTTTCCGAGACGGAGGGGCTGGTTGTCGTAAGATATGACGGAAGCGGATTCTTGTGCTTTATGCCGGGCATTACAGAGCGCGAGGAGTTCGATAAGAAGATGGGGGATATATGCTCGGGTGTGGGCGGCATTCTTGAAAATATGACGGAATGCGAGAACAATTATCTGTGTATCGGCGGCGCGCTTTCGAGCGAAGTCGGGCGGGATTTTCACATGCTTCTTATCGCGGCGGACAAGGCGTTGTTCCATACAAAACAGCTTAAAGGAAACGCGAGCTATCTGTTTGACCATCTGGAGAAGATGCCCAATCAGGGGCTTTACGGTATCGACCTCGGTCAGCTTATAAGCATGATACGCTCCGACTCGGACGAGGCTAAGGGGCTGCTTGAGGAGGATTCGGCGGAGTTCTCGAGAGTATACGATCTGGTCAAGGGAATTTATGAGGACAATTCCGGAGACGTGCGGCTGCTTCTGCTTACGGTCATGCCGGCGGTGGGGAGGTCTTCTACCGTTGCCGACCGCGACGAGGCTATGAGCTATCTCGAAACGGTTATCAACAGCACTCCCGAGATATCCTGCGTGACGTTCAGGTTTACCAGCGTGCAATTCCTCATGATCCTTACCGACATCGGCGAGGCGGGCGCGGAGGCTATTCGAGAACGCATTTTCAACGGATTCTATAAGACATACACTAAGAACAATATGGCTCTTTCGAGTGAAATTGCTTACCTGCCTCCCAGCAGGAGAAAGTAGGACTTTTGGCAGTAGATCAATAAGGGTGCGTAGTAATTACGCACCCTGTTTTTATGTATTGGAGGCTGTATAATTAGCTTTCCGTTCCCGCGTAGACTATACCCTTGTCGGCGTTCAGCGTTACCGCTGTTCCGCTTCGGAGAATTCTTGTGGCGTTCTCCGCGCCTACTATTACGGGAATGTCCAGAGCCATTCCAACTATTGCCGCGTGAGAGTTCGCGCCCTTTTCCTCCGTAATGACGCCCTTCGCTGCCTTCAACAGATGAAGCACCGCGTTCGAGGTCTTGGGGATCACCAGTATCTCGCCGTTGGTGAACTTTCTCAGCGCTTCCTCTTCGCTTGCCGCAACGCACAACGGAGCAGTTACAGTGCCCCTGGTTATGCCGTCGCCGCGTACCAGCGCGTCGCCTACGATATGCGCTTTCAAAAGGTTGGTGGTTCCCGAAACGCCGAGCGGCATTCCGGCGGTTATTATCGTGAGGTCGCCGTTATTTATCAGCCCTGCCTCGCTTGCCGCGTCTACAGCGAGACGGATCAGATCGTCGGTGCTGGTCGTACATTCCTCGATCAAAAGCGGAACTACTCCCCATGAAAGCACCGTCTGACGCCAGATGACCTCCTCGGTCGTGCAGGAGATTATCGGGCACTCGGGACGGTAGCGCGAGATCATGCGCGCGGTGGAGCCTGTTTTGGTTACGGTGATTATCGCCGTTGCGCCGAGGTCGATCGCCGCGCTTACCGCCGCGCGGGAGATCGCGGAGGATACGTTTGCGTTGTCGCGCTCGGCTGCTGTGAAGAAACGCTCGGTGTAATCTATCGCATTCTCCGTGGTCTCGGCTATCAGCGCCATCGTCTTTACTGCGTCAATGGGGTGTTTGCCCGCGGCGGTCTCGCCCGAGAGCATGATGGAGCTGGTTCCGTCGTAGATCGCGCTTGCGACGTCGTTGGCTTCCGCACGGGTGGGGCGGGGGTTGTGGATCATGCTTTCGAGCATCTGGGTGGCTGTTATTACCTGCTTGTTGGCGATCCTTGCTTTTCTGATGAGCTGCTTTTGTATCTGCGGAATACGCTCGAACGGTATCTCAACGCCCATGTCGCCGCGCGCTATCATGATTCCGTCGGCTACGCGTAGTATCTCGTCAATGTTCTTTACGCCCTCGCCGTTTTCGATCTTGGCGATTATGCGGACGATGCTGCGGTTCTCTTCCTCGAGTATTCTTCTTATGGAAAGAACGTCGTCGGCGCAGGTCACGAACGACGCCGCAATGAAATCGAAGCCTTCGCGCGCGCCGAAACGGATATCCTCGATGTCCTTTTCGCTGAGGTACGGCATGGACAGCTTTGCGCCGGGGATATTTACGCCTTTATTGTTCGACAGAACGCCGCCGTTCAATACAGTGCAGACGATATCGGCGGTGCCGTCGGAATTTCTTACAATGTCGGAGCAGCGAACGGCTACGTTTCCGTCGTCGATAAGGATGCGCGTGCCTATTTCGATGTCGTTGGGGAGGTTTTTATAGGTTATGGAAACGCGCGTCTCGTCGCCCTCGATGTCGGCTGTTGTGAGAACGAACGTGCTTCCGGTCTTGATCTCGGGCTTTTCGCCGTTTTTGAACGTTTTTAAGCGCACCTCGGGTCCCTTGGTGTCGAGGAGCGTTGCTACGGGCTTTCCCATCTCCTTCGCTACGCGAACTATCCTGTCGTGCGTCGCTTTGTGGCTTTCGTGCGTGCCGTGGGAGAAATTCTGACGCGCTACGTTCATTCCGTTTTCGATCAGCTGCTTCAGTATCTCGTCGGATTCGGTTGACGGGCCAAGTGTGCAGATTATCTTCGTTTTTCTCATGGTTTTGCTCCTCCAAATTGTTTGTGAATAGATATTCCCTATCTATAATAGCATAGCGGCGAGCCGCCGCCGGTATTCCCAATATAATGTGGATCTTTTTGTGAGTTAATGGCTGTAAGGCTATTACTCTTCTGTTATTATAGCACGATTTTTCCTTTTTTTCAATACCAAAAACGGAATATGCGGCGTTTTTTTGAGTTTTCCACCAATTTTTTATCAAAATGTGTTGAAAACTTCGCGGGTTTATGGTATAATTATTATGTATCATACTGTACAGAAAACCGAAAGAAAGGAGGAATGCCTGTGGATTGCGCTCTGTGGCTGAACAGAAAGAAAATCTATTCGGCGGACGAGATTCCCGAAAATCTCGACGTTGCCGCGCTTAGAGGCTATTTTCTCGCGGGAAGCCTTGTAAAATGGCTGAGAGAACACGGCGGCGAGCATTTCGCCGACAGGCTTTCCGAGCTTTCTTCCGATGACGGCGAGCTGAATAACAAGATCGCCGAGATTTTCGGCGGCGTGCCCGTTTGCTGCAAGGGTTTCGGCAAAGAGGGCGATTCTTCGGGAAATTCGGGCGATTCGGGAAATGCGGCTTCATCATTTGTTCCCGTGGCGGCTTTAGGCAGCTTTGGTTCCTTTGAGCTTTCGAGCGGCTTCCCGTTTGCGGCGGGCAGCTTCGGGGGCCTTGGGAGCTATGGCAGCTTTATGTATGCTCTTTCTTCCTTTGAATACGGCTTCGGCTCGGGCGCTTATTCTATCGGTTCTTATCTCAATTTGTTCGGCTCTTATTTGTACGGCTCTTACGAGTATTTCCTCGGTTCTTACGAGAATTTCTTCGGCGGATTCGGGAGCTTTGGCAGCTTTAATTTTTCGGAATGGGAGTGGGAATGGCTTAGAGAAATGCTGTTCTCTTCATTCGGATACGGCAGCTTCGGCTGGGGGAGCTTTTGGGAATGGGCGCGCCTGTTTGGGATGTTCGGCTCGTTTAATTTCCTGAACCTATTCGGGAGCTTCGGGGGCTTTGGAAGCTACGGCAGCTTTTGCGCTCAGACGGGGACGGATATTCCCCTTGACGAATATGATCTGATATTGCTTAAAACACTTATGAACTGCCCGCTTGACCGGTTCGGTTACGGGATACACAACATCTGAATTCACTATGAAACGAATTATTGCTTTTTTTGTTCTTGCGCTTATGATCTACGCCGGAGGATATATGCTGTTCTTCGGGATAAACGACGCGCTTACCTACAACGTGGTTCCCAAAAACTTTGACCACCTCGCTCCGACCGCCTGCTATGACGGGCTGGTGGTTAGAGGGGAGATCTATCAGACGGTCGGGAGGCTTCCCGAATCGAGTGAATACGTTACGCCAAGCGTTTTGGGTATTCCCATTGGAAAACAGATAGCGCGGAGGTTTTATATGATCCCGCTGGGTGTGGAGGAGGATGTTCAAAATCAGCTTTATTTGCTGGTTTGCGTCAGCGATGAGGAGGACATCGAGCTTCTCGAGAGCCTTGAAAAGCACAGACCCGCGCTGCGCGACCCCGACGCCCCGGCGATGAAATTTCGGGGGACTATGGCACGGATCGACGATGGTAAATATGCAGCGATGGTGAAATATATTATGGAGCATCACACTACCCTGGCGGGTATCGAGTGGGGCGTTAAATACGGCGAAATGGCGTTCCGAAAGCACATTGTTCCTTACGCTGTTTATGTCGATAACCGAGACAGCGCGGATTATTCCCCTATTATCATCGGAGGCGTGCTGGTGGTTGTCGGAATCGCGCTTTCGGTCATTCTCATTCTCAGAATAAAAGGCGAAAGAGAAGGCTATTGATTTTTGTTTGGTTTGGTAATAATTTTTTGAAAGAGGTAATTATATGCTTAAGATCAGGATCTTGTTGACTTTTGTGCTTTTGGCGGTTATGGGGATCATTTTCTTCGGTGTGGGGGTAAGAGATAAGGTGGAGATGTCGAAGCCACGCGGTATCATCGAGGATATGCACGCCGAGGACTTCTACGACGGGCAGTTCGTTGAGGGCAACATCTACGAGCTTTGGGACGAGTTTGCTTACCGCACCGAGGATTCGCAGGTGAAGGCAAGGTATTTCGCGCTTCCGCTGGAAACCTCGTTCTATGAGGACGAATGGACGATCGTGGCGGTGTCGTTCTCGAACAGTTTTCAGATGGCTACCGCTCAGAGAATGGCTAAGGAGTCGGACAATTATTACCGTTACGGCAAGGAGCCTGTTTCCTGGACGGAAATGCACATCGAGGGAAAGGTAACTAAGCTCAAGGGTGAACAACTGAAGTTCTTTAAAGAATATGTCATAGACGAGCTGGAGCTTTCGACCGATAATATGTGCGCTTATGTCATCAACGCCAGCAACAACGGCAGCGGCTCGGGCGCTATGCTGGTCATCGGGATAATATTCGCAGTCATAGGCTTGGGCGGTCTGGCGTTTATGATCGTGAGAAGGGTGCTTACGGGGAGATTCTGATTCGGTGAACGCTATACACATTGCCTCCGCGGCTCCCGCGTTCGCGAAAGGGAAAACGGAGCTTAAGGCCGAGGATTTCGATTTATACTGCACGGCGCTTTCGGCGCTTTGCTGGCGGAAATTCAACGGAAAAATAACGCTTTGCTGCGACGGCAAGTACGCGGAGTATTACAAAAAAATCGGGTTTGCGGAGCTTTGGGACGATGTGAGGGTCTGCGTTCCCGACGACTTGGAGGGCATTGATCCGCTGATGTTCTGGGCGGGCGGGAAGCTGCTGGCGCTTCGGGAAACGGACGCGCCGGTCGTTATGATCGACACCGATTTTATCGTGTGGAAGTCGCTTTCGTTCGGCGACGAGATAATCGCGGCGCACAGAGAAAATATCTCGGACGGGATATATCCGCCGCTGTCTTATTTCAAGACGAAATCGCATATTATCCCCGATTTCAGCGAGGAGGTTCTTCCGCTGAACACCGCGTTTTTGTATATCCCGGACAACGATTTTAAGGAATTCTACACGGGGCAGGCTATTTCGTTTATGAAGTCCGCGAAGAGCTGCGGGGATTTTCTGAAATATATGGTCTTCGCGGAACAGCGTCTCGTCGCTATGTGCGCGGACTACACGGGCGTTCCCGTAAAAACGCTTTTGGACAAGGATATGCTGTTTCGTCCGCAGGGGGATTTTACCCACCTTTGGGGTGCGAAGCAGGCTATGCGCGATAACCCCGAATGGCGCGCGGATTTTCTCGGAAAGTGTAAAAGCAGGCTTATCGAGGAATTCCCCGAATATAAATATATTGCGGATATTATCGACGGTCTGGCGTGAATAATTCCCGTAAAATGACCCACAATAAAACCGATTTGTTATTTTTATTTTGGGGGATTTTATTATGGCAATTCGCGCGCGGGATCTTTGCAAATACTACACGGTCGGCGGGCAGACTGTACGCGCACTCGACGGGGTCTCTCTGGATATCGACGACGGGGAATATGTTACCGTTGTGGGGACCTCCGGCTCGGGAAAATCTACGCTGATGAATATTCTGGGGTGTCTCGATACGCCGACTTCGGGGAGCTATTTCCTCGACGGGGAGGACGTTTCGGAGCTTTCGGACAGCGTGCTTTCGGATATTCGGAGCATGAAGATAGGATTCATTTTTCAGAGCTTTAATCTTATTCCGGGGCTTACCGCTTTGGAAAACGTGGAGCTTCCGCTTTTGTACAGGAGAGTTCCCAAAAAACGCAGGAGCGAGATCGCGCTTAAGGCTCTTGAGAGCGTGAGGCTCTCGGACAGGGCGCTGCACCGTCCCGCGGAGCTTTCGGGCGGTCAGCAGCAGCGCGTCGCCATAGCGAGGGCGGTAGCCGCAGATCCGCAGATAATCTTAGCCGACGAACCCTGCGGGAACCTCGACAGCCGCTCGGGCGCGGAGGTGTTGGAAATTCTCGGAGAACTTAGCAAAAACGGCAAGACCGTGGTTATGATCACCCATAACGAAAATACCGCCAAGCAGGCAAAACGGCTGGTGCGTATTTCGGACGGAAAGTTGGTTTGACAGGGGCACATTTTTTCTTGCTTCTTGCCTCTTAATTTCTGGAAGGGGAGTGGTTGGATTGACATTGCAGGAAATTATCGACGACAGCGAAAGGATCGTTTTCTTCGGCGGCGCGGGCGTTTCTACCGAAAGCGGGATACCCGATTTCAGAAGCCCGGACGGGTTGTATTCTCAGAAATACAAATTCCCTCCCGAACAGATAGTTTCCCATTCTTTTTATATGGGGAATACGGAGGAGTTTTATGAATTCTACCGCGATCGGATGATATTCCCCGACGCAAAGCCGAACGCCGCGCACCTTAAGCTCGCTGAGCTGGAGCAGGCGGGGAAGCTGGCGGCGGTGATCACTCAGAACATCGACGGGCTTCACCAGGCGGCGGGGAGCAGAAACGTCATAGAGCTTCACGGGAGCGTTCACAGGAACTACTGCACCAAGTGCAAACGCTTCTACCCGCTGGCGGCAGTCACCGATACAAACGGAGTTCCCGTGTGCGAATGCGGCGGCAGGATAAAGCCGGACGTGGTCCTTTACGAGGAGAGCCTCAAAACGGAGGATATCGAAAACGCTGTTTCGCAGATCGCGGCGGCGGACTGTCTGATCATCGGCGGAACTTCGCTTGCGGTGTATCCCGCGGCGGGGCTGGTGAGGTATTTCAACGGAAAATATCTCGTTGTTATCAACAAAAGCGAGATCCGCACGGACAAGAGCGCGGATCTGGTTATAAACGACAACATCGGCAAGGTCTTTTCGGAAATCAATGTTAATTAAGGAGTCAGACGATGGATAGTGTACAGACGATTACATATCAATGCCCGCACTGTAACGCCGCTCTCGAATACGACAGCACTGTCGGCGGCTTTAAGTGCTTTTACTGCGACAGCACATTTTCGGATTATGAGATCCGAAACATTTTTAAGGACAACGAGGAGACCAACCTCGATTTTGACGAGCCGGAGCTTGACGAAGAACAGCAGATCGCGGAGGATTTCTCGGGTCAGAGCGCGCTTTATACCTGCCCCAACTGCGGCGCGGGCGTTATCTGCGACACGCTGACGGCGTCTACGCGCTGTCATTTCTGCCACACGCCGGTCATCCTCACGGGAAGACTTTCTGGTGAGTTCAAGCCCGATCTTATCATTCCGTTCAACACAACTCAGGGTACCGCCGAGAGGAAGTTCAAGGATTATCTGAAGGGGAAGTTTTTGCTTCCAAATGGCTTTATGAACGAGGTGCAGCTGCACTCGATGTCGGCGCTGTATGTTCCATACTGGCTAAAGAGCGGACTTACGGACGCCTCGATGTCGGCGACGGGTAAGACTATCCGCACTTGGTCGAGGGGCAACACTCATTACACCCACACCAAAGTTTACCACGTTGAGCGCGACGCGGAGCTTGCGTTCGTGCGCGTTCCCTGCGACGGCTCGAAGCGTATCGACGACGCTCTTATGGAGAGTATCGAGCCGTTTGACTATACGGGAATAAAGCCGTTTTCGATGTCTTATCTGTCGGGCTGCGCAGCGGAGAAATACGATGTTACAAAAGAAGAAGCGGCGCAGAGAATAGATCAGCGTATCCAGCTGGCGGCTAAAGACGAGCTTAAGCGGATGGCTTCGGTTTACAATTCGCTGGAGTCGATACAGCTTAATATCACCTATCGGCAGGAAAAATACGTTTACGCGCTGCTGCCGGTGTGGTTCTTCAACTATAAATACAGGGGCAGGGATTACTCCTTTGCTATGAACGGGCAGACGGGGACTATGTTCGGCGAGCTGCCTATCAGCAAGATCAAAATGTTCTTCATGGGCGCGGGGATATTCCTCGGCGCCGCTATCATCGGAATTTTCTTAGGAGGGGTGTGCCTTGGCTAATAAAGTTAGAAGGTCTGCGGCGCTGATTCTTGTTCTGGGGTTTTTGCTGACGCTCGTTTTTTCGTTCCCCGCAGACGCCGCTATAATAAGCAACGCGGGTACATACAAGGCGGTTCTGGCGGATTATGACAACTGTCTTACTTCTTCGCAGGAGGCGGATATCCTCGTGCGCATGGAGAAGGCCGCGCAGAATACCAAAAGTCATATCGGCATCGTTATCACCGCGAACCTGGACGGCTATGACGACGAGGGTTATGCGGAGGCGTTCGGGCATGAATATTTCGGGAACGATCAGTTTATCGTTCTCATGCTGTTGAATACGCACGGGAATCCCGCGTACAGGAACTATACGGACGTTATCCACTCTTACGACTCTTTTGACGACAAGTTTTACGGCAAGCACAAAAAGCTGTTCAACGCGCTTTACAGAGGCTTGGAAAAGAGTGACGGAAGCTATGATTTTTATGACGGCTGTAAAAGATATATTGCCGCGGTAAACATACAGGGCGGAACGGGTTCTCAGGCGTTTATGGCACGGCTCGCCGATTATATTCTCAACCATATTTTTGAGATCATGTTCGGCCTTATCTTCGCGTTTATCCTCTCCTTCTGTATCGTTGCCGGAACCGCTAAGGGCTATAAGCGCAAAAAGCCCATCAGCGCCTCGGTTTATCTCGACGGCGGACGTACACGAATCACCCGACAGGTGGATACGTTTATCCGTGAATACACCACCAGCTACACTACAAGCAGCTCGAGCGGCGGTCACGGCGGAGGCGGACATCACAGCGGCGGACACTCCAGCCACGGGCATCACCGTTGATTTATGAGAGCTGTTATTCAACGTGTTACGCGGGCGTCGGTGGCGGTTGACGGCAAGGTCGTCGGGGCGGTCGACGGGGGATTTCTGGTGCTGTTGGGGGTCGGGAAGGACGACTCGGAACGCGACTGTGAACGCTTGGTCAAAAAGCTGGTCGGGCTGCGGATATTCTCCGACGAAAACGGAAAGATCAACAAGGCCCTGAACGACGTGGGCGGAGGAGTGCTTGTCATCTCGCAGTTCACGCTTTACGCGGACTGCCGAAAAGGAAACCGCCCGGGCTTTTCCGACGCTAAGGAGCCGAATGAAGCCGAGCGGCTTTATGAGTATTTTTGCGAGCTTTGTAAAAAAGAAATTCCCCGTGTTGAGCGGGGAATATTCGGCGCGGATATGTCCGTCGAGCTTATCAACGACGGGCCTTTTACCGTCCTTTTGGAATCAAGGAACGGAGAGATGATATGAAACGCTTATTCCCCGATACCCTTATTCTCCGATACCTATGAGTTCCTCAAAAGACAGGTGGAGGTTGTTTAAAAACTCGACGGTCTTGGAGTGGTCGGCGCTTCCGCGAAACGCAAGCTTGGACGCGTCGGTGTAAATAATGCTGCGGGTGATATTCCCCTTTTCGTAAAGTCGAAGAGCCGTAAAACTCGCGTCGACAGACGGGGTAACGGCGGTGTCGGGCTGCTTTTCGCTGAGTCTCCAGACCGTAAACAGCAGGCTGTTTACAAAGCCCTTTTCCACGAGCTTTGCACGGCAGATTATCCTGCCTTTTTTCATGGGGTGATTCTCGAAGCGTTTGGCTTCTTGGAAGGTGTACATATATATCGGTTCGGAGAACCACATCGAGTTCTGGATCGCTTTCGCGTAGATCATTTTGTATATCCCGCGCTCTTGGATCAGCTTTCCGTAAAACGTCTGGTGATTGCGCGAGGGCAGCGAGAATATGTCGCATACTACCGACGTGTCCTCCGCCCGGAAGCCCTTTTGCGTCAGCTCGCTTTGTGCTGTGCTTATCTCCGCTTCGTACAGATCCCGCCAGTCAGGATGTTCGTCCAGCAGACGCATCGGTCAAGCCCCCTTATAGTTATTAGTTGTTAGCGAATAGTTGTTAGTTATTTGAGTTCAAACGCTCCTGCGGTAAGCCGGCGGAGCCTTTGATCTCTACTATTATTCTACCATAAAAATACCGGGTTGTCAATAAATACTTTTGGGCTCGGCAAATTGAATTCCTCTTTATCGAAGGGACGTTTTATGAAAAAGTTTTTTAAGTGGTTCGGGATATTTATTCCGCTGATATTGGCGGGGGCGATGTATTTTTTGCTGCCGTTTTTTCCCGAATTTACCGAATACGTCTGCTCGCGCGGACTGTTTAAAATAATCACGATACCGGTGGGATTCCTCACATCGCTGATACCTGTTTCGCTGACGGAGCTGCTGGTAGTGCTGGCTATCCCGCTGGCGGTTTTTCTGATCGTTTTGCTGATCGTTAAGCTCGTAAAAAGCGAGCACCGCGGCAAGACCGCCCTCGCGGCGGCGAGGGGAGTTTGCATCACACTTTCGGCGGCTAGCCTTATGTACATGATCTGCCACGGGGCGAACTACTATCGGTTCCCGATGGAAAAAATAATGGAGCTGGATACCTCGGAAAAAAGCGCGGAGCAGCTGTATGATGTCTGCGTGCGGCTGGCTGTGGGAGCAGCCGAAGCCCGCGCGGAGCTGGGGATCGCCGATGACGAGCGCTTTGAATTCTCGGAAAGTATTTTCACGGAGCTTACGCGAACTAACAGCGGCTATAAAAATATCGTTGAGGAATATCCGTTTTTGAATTCCTCGATTTTAAGGCAAAAGCCCGTGATCCTCTCGGAGCAATGGTCGTATACGGGCATCGTGGGGATGTATTTTCCGTTTTTTGTGGAGAGCAACATAAACACCGCGCAGCCGGACTATTCTATACCGTTTACCGCTGCTCATGAGAGCGCGCACGCGCGGGGGATCGCTCTCGAAAACGAATGCAATTTTCTGGCGTTTTTGTCCTGCGTAAACAGCGAATACCCCGAGTTTCGGTATTCGGGATATATGGAGGCGCTGTTGTACTGCTCGAACGATCTGCTCTGGGCGGACTCGGAGCTTTGGCGGGAGTCGCGGCAATATCTTACCGAGGGTATGCGGCTGGATTACACAAAAAACAACGAGTACATAGAACAGCACACGGGCACGGTAATGGAGGTCTCGCATGAGGTGAACAACACGTTTATCACCGTTCAGGGCGTTCCCGAGGGGGCGCGCAGCTATGACCGCGTAACAGAGCTTATTCTCGCGTATTATGAGAAGCTCGGCTGATCGGCGAGCGGGATAATATCGGCGAGGGTGTTTACGATAAAATCGGCGTTATATTCTCGGAACTCCTGCTCGGAGCCGTAGCCGCACAGCACTGCCGCGCACTTTACTTTGCACGCGTGCGCCCCGGCTATGTCGAAATATCTGTCGCCGACCATGAGGCACTCGGAGGGCGAGGCTTTCGTTATTTGCAAAACCCGCGCGATTATGTCCGGTTTTTCGGAGAGGGTCCCGTCGAAGGTCGCGCCTGTTATTACGTCGAAATATATCTCGACGCCGAAGTGTTTTAGTATGCGCTCGGAATATTCCTGCGGCTTGGAGGTGGCGAGGCAGACGGTTTTTCCCTTTGCTTTGAGCGACTTTAGCGTTTCTTCGGCACCCTCCATAAGGGACTGCTCGTATATTCCCTTTTGGGGGTAGTATTCGCGGTATAGCTTTACTGCCGTTTTCGCCTGCTCTTCGCTTAGACCCAGCAATTTTGTGAAGGATTCCATAAGAGGAGGTCCTAAGCACTTTCGCAATGTTTCCTCGGGCGGACGCTCGTATCCCAGACGCCTCAGCGCGTATTCTATGCTGTTGGAGACGCCGGGGAAGGAATCGCAGAGGGTTCCGTCAAGATCAAATAAAATTGTTGTAAACATATTATTCTCCTTGCAGACTGCCGATAACCCCCCGTCTGCTTCGTCAGCCGCACTGCGGCAGCCATAAAGGCTAGCCGCAGCACAGCTTCCTCGTATCCGGGGGATTCTCGACAGTCTGAATAATATCATAATTATTCTATTTACATTATATCGGGTTTTATTGGATTTTTCAAGCAATTTTTGACATTTTATTCCATTTTCACGCGGTTTTCATCTAAAAATTGAAAAAAAGGGCTTAACATTTGGATTTATTTGTGGTATAATTATTGTGTGGCACTTATTAGCTTCGTTTTATACAGGATCAGGTGACTTATGAATAACAAAAAGAAATTCCGTTACATCAAAATCAAGGACGAGCCTCCGAAAAAGCGCAATAACCGCAAAAAAGAAAAGGTCATGCGCAACATCGGACACGCGCTGACGGTTGTCGGCACGACTATTTCTTCGATGCTGCTCGTTCTCGTCATTATGATGTGTATTGTCGTTACGGTCGTTACGGTGTATATCCTCGATTTCGCGGATATGGGCTTTGACGCTAACCTGCGCGACATCGAAATGAAAATGACCTCGATGGTCTACGCTTACGACGCGGACGGTCAGGTTGTTGAACTCAAACGCCTCGCCCGTGAGGAAAACCGCGTCTGGGTGAACTATGAGGATATTTCCATCAATATGATCAACGCTACCGTGGCTCATGAGGACAAGCGCTTCTGGGATCACAAGGGCGTTGACTGGAGAAGAACCGTGTTCGCGCTGGGCGCGGACGTTCTTAAGCTCGACCAGGCGGGTCAGGGCGGTTCTACCATTACTCAGCAGCTTATCAAAAACCTCACCGGCGATAAGGAACAGACATACGACCGCAAGCTGCGCGAGATTTTCCGCGCGCTGTCGTTGGAGAAAAAATACTCGAAGGACGATATTCTCGAGAGCTATCTCAATCAGATATGGTTCGGAAGGACTGTTTACGGGATCGGCGCGGCTTCCAACTATTATTTCGGCAAGGACGCTTCGGAGCTGGATATCGCGGAGGCGGCTATTCTCGCGGGTATGATAAGAAACCCCGGAAAGTTCTCGCCATACGTTAATCTCACCAACTGCAAGACCTATCAGCTGAGCGCGCTTACCAATATGTACGAGCAGGGGCTTATCAACGCGCGCGAATACGAGGCTGCCAAGGTGGAGAAGGTTCAGTTTGCGAGAGTCGTTTACGGCGACGACTTCGGATATATCGACCCGCGTTCTATTCAAACCGAAGAACCCGAGGAGGAAGAGCCTGACGACGATACCGCGGAGGTTCCGCATGAGGCTTACCGCTGGTACGGCGATTATGAGGTCTCTCAGAACTGGTATGTGGACGCGGCTATCGAACAGGTAATAAACGACTACGCCGATCTTAAGGGCATTACCTACATCTCCGCGAGAAACGAAATTTACAACGGCGGCTATAAAATCTACACCAACATGGATATGGAGATGCAGGCCGGCATCGAGGAGAAGTTCAAAGATCCGCATATTGCTCTTACAAAATACAACGTTGACACTCCCGAGGACGACCTGCTTCAGGGCGCTATGGTCATTATGGATTATTCGGGTACGGTTCTGGCGCTGGCGGGCGGTATCGGCGATAAGCCGGGCGACAACTGCTTTAACCGCGCGACTATGGCTACGCGCGCTCCCGGTTCGACTATGAAGCCTATCGGTCCGTATTCTATGGGAATTCAGAACAATATCATCTACTACTCGCAGATGATCCCCGATATCGGCATTACTATTCTCGATGAGGAGCATCCGGGAAAGTCTAAGATTTGGCCGGACAACTATGAATATGAGGGTGGGGACGGCTCGCTTATCCCTGTGTGGTACGCGGTTCGCAAGTCCCGTAACACCACCGCCGTAAGAGTTGCTCAGCAGCTTACTCCGCAGGTCATCTACAATCAGCTTACGCAAAACCTCGGTCTATCGACGCTGGAGACCTCGGATATCGCGCTTTCGCCTGTGACGCTCGGCGCGCTTACCAACGGCGTTAAGATGGTGGAGCTTGCGGCGGCTTATCAGGAAATGGGCAACGGCGGTCTGTACTACGAGCCGATGCTTTACAGCCGCGTTCTTGACAGCAAGAACAACGTTATTCTCGAACAGAATTTCTACGGGACTATGGCGCTCGACAGCGATACCGCGTGGATCACCAACCGTCTGATGCGGACGGTCGTTACGGACCCCGCGGGCTCGGGCAGACGTTCCGACCTCGGCAGCAACATCGAGATCGTCGGGAAAACGGGTACCTCGAACTCTATGACAGACCTGCTGTTTGTGGGGCTTACGCCGAATCATGTGGGCGTTGTCTGGGTGGGCAACGACAAGAACAAGGATGTTTCGAAAATTTCCAACAAAAAGTACCTCGCGCAGATATGGCACGACGTTATGGTGGACGTTGAGGACCCGGAGGTTATCAGCAAGTTCTCGCCGGATACTTCCGCTCTTGAGAGAAGATACTGCGTCGAGACCGGCTTGCTGGCTTCCATCGACTGCGCGGATACCGAGATCGGTTATTACCGCGCCTCTAATCTCCCGCCGTTCTGTTCGGGCAACCACGAAATGGAAACGGAAAAAATCTACGAACACTGGAATGAGTTCGATCAACAGATAGCGGATAGGGTCAATGCGATACTTTCCCGTCAATAAAAAATTTCCCCGTCAAGGCAGATGCTTTGACGGGGGTTTTATTATCTTATTTTACCACGATGTTTACCAGCTTGTCGGGGACGGCGATCTTTTTTACTATCGTCTTGCCGTCGGTGAGCGCTTTTATCTCGGGAAGCTCCAGCGCGGCGTTTATCAGCGTTTCGGAGTCGGAACCGACCGCGGCGCTGAATCGAGCCTTGACCTTGCCGTTTACCTGTACGGCAAGCTCTACCGTGCTGTCTACGCAGAGCTTTTCATCGTATTCCGCCCACTTCTGTTCGTTGAGGATACCGAAGCCTAAGCTCTCGTAAAGCTCTTCGGAGATGTGCGGCGCGAACGGATAAAGCAGAGTAAGCAGCGTTCTGAACTCCGCTTTGTTGAAGCCGCCAGCGTTGTCGGCGTCGTTTAAGAGCGACATCATCGCGGCTATCGCGGTATTGAATTTCAGCGTTTCGATGTCCTCGGAGACCTTCTTGATCGTCTTATGCATCGAGCCGCGGAGCGCTTCGGAATACTCGCTGCCGTCTTTGAGATTCTCCGACATTCCCCATATTCTTTCAAGGAAACGTTTGCAGCCTTTGATGCCGTTTTCCTGCCAGGGAGCGGCTTTCTCAAAATCGCCTACGAACATCTCGTAAAGGCGCATGGTGTCCGCGCCGTAATCGCGTACTACTTCGTCGGGGTTTACTACGTTGTGCAGGGATTTTGACATCTTGCAGAACTTGCCGGGGTTCTGAGGGTCGATTCCCAATATCATGCCGTGGGAGGTGCGCTTTGCGTACGGCTCCTTGCAGGGAGCAACGCCCTCGTCATACAGGAACTTATGCCAGAAGCGACTGTATAAAAGATGCAGGGTGGTGTGTTCCATACCGCCGTTGTACCAATCGACGGGGAGCCAGTATTTGAGCGCTTCTTTGGAGGCAAGCTCTTTATCGTTTGTCGGATCGCAGTATCTGAGGAAGTACCAGCTGGAGCCAGCCCACTGGGGCATGGTGTCGGTCTCGCGCTTTGCGGGTCCGCCGCAGCAGGGGCAGGTGGTGTTTATGAATTCCTCGAGCGTGGACAGCGGGCTTTCGCCGTTATCCGTCGGCATATAGCTGTCGACATCGGGGAGCGTCAGCGGCAGCTCGCTTTCGGGGAGCGCTACCCAGCCGCATTTTTCGCAGTTCACAACCGGGATCGGCTCGCCCCAATATCTCTGACGGGAGAATACCCAGTCGCGGAGCTTGAAGTTTACCTTTTCGGAGCCTATGCCCTTGTCTTTGAGCCATTCTATGATCTTTACCTTGGCGTCTTCAACTGACAGTCCGTTTAAGAACTCGGAGTTTACGAGAACGCCCGTTGCGCAGTCGGTGAACGCCTCTTTCTGAACGTCTTCTCCGCCTTTTACTACCTCGATTATCGGCAGGTCGAATTTCTTGGCGAACTCCCAGTCGCGGGTGTCGTGAGCGGGGACTGCCATGATGGCACCCGTGCCGTAGCTCATGAGTACATAATCCGAAATGAATATCGGAATTTCCGTGTTGTTTACGGGATTTACCGCGCGGACGCCCTCGAGCTTTACGCCGGTTTTATCCTTGTTCATCTCGGTGCGGTCGAAGTCGGATTTGCGAGAGGCTTCCTGCTGGTACGCTCTTACCGCGTCCATGTTGGAGATGCTTCCCGCCCACTTTTCTATAAGCGGATGCTCGGGGGAGATTACCATATAAGTCGCGCCGAAGAGCGTGTCGGGGCGGGTGGTGTATATCAGAAGCTCGTCGCCGGAGGTGGTTTTGAAGGTTACCTCGGCACCCGTCGAGCGGCCTATCCAGTTTACCTGCGCGGTTTTGATCTTCTCGAAATAATCCACCGAATCAAGGTCGTCCAGCAGGCGCTGAGCGTATTCGGTTATCTTCAGCATCCACTGGTTCTTTACTTTATGGACTACCTCGCCGTGGCAGCGTTCGCACACGCCGTTTACTACCTCCTCGTTCGCTAAAACGACCTTGCAGGAGGTGCACCAGTTTACGTTCATTTCCTTTTTATAGGCGAGTCCCGCTTTGAACAGCTTTAAGAATATCCACTGAGTCCACTTGAAGTAGTTGGGGTCGGTGGTGTTTACCTCGCGTTCCCAGTCGAACGAAAGTCCGAGCGCTTTAAGCTGTCCGCGGAAGCGGTTGATGTTGTTTTCGGTAACTGTGGCAGGGTGGATCTTGTTTTTGATCGCGTAGTTCTCGGTGGGGAGTCCAAACGCGTCCCAGCCCATCGGGAACAGCACGTTATAGCCCTGCATACGGCGCTTTC
>JAFLUD010000027.1 GCA_022508965.1 Oscillospiraceae bacterium | reverse complement strand
ATAGTATTGTAGCTTTTGGCTTACATACTTCTTAATATATTTTCCCCAATTATTTAAGCCGGTTAACTGTTTTCCCCAAACAGACGGCGAAATTGATTTGAGTTGCCGCTGGCACCCCCTTGTCAGCGGGATTTTTTTGTCCAAAAATAAGGAGAGCTTATGAAGCTAAGACGACTTACGTCCATATTGGCAGCGATACTGGCAGGGGCGATCCTGCTGCTTTGCGGCTGCGCCGATGTCGGAGAACACTCCGAGACGTTCTACGCGATGGACACCGTGATGACGATAACCGCATACGGAAAAAACGCCGAGGCAGGAACGTCCGCGGCGCGTGAAGAAATTCTCGAAAAGGACAAGCTCTGGTCTGTAACGAACGAGAACAGCACGCTCTACGCGCTAAATCACGGAGCCTCCGCCGCCGACGCGGACACGCTCGCGCTTATCTCCTACGCGCTGGATATATCGGAGAAAACAGGCGGCGCGCTCGACCCGACCGTCTATCCGATCCTTACCGCCTGGGGATTTACAACGGACGAAAACCGCGTCCCCGATGACGAGGAGCTTTCCCGCCTGTTGGAGAACGTCGGCTATGAGAGAGTTACAGTCTCCGAGAACGAAGTGCGCCTGCCCGAGGGCATGATGCTGGACTTAGGCGCGGTAGCAAAAGGGAGAGCCTCCGATCTTGCCGCAGAGCTTCTCCGCGAAAACGGAGTAAGCAGTGCTATAATAAACCTCGGCGGCAACGTCTACGCGCTGGGAAAAAAGCCCGACGGCTCCGATTGGCGCATAGGGATCAAAGACCCTGAGTCCGAAAAAAGCGTTGGAGTGCTCAGCCTATCCGACCGCGCGGTCGTGACCTCGGGCAGCTACGAGCGCTGCTTCACCGCCCCCGACGGAACTGTTTACGGACATATTATCGACCCCAAAACCGGGTATCCGGTAAATAACGAGCTTCTTTCCGCAACAATGATCGCGGCAGACGGAACGCTCTGTGACGCGTTGTCCACCGCGATGTTCGTTATGGGAAGCGAGGCTGCCGAAAGCTATTGGCGCGAAAACGGCGGCTTCGATATGATACTGATAACCAAAAACCACGAGCTGATATTGACAGAGGGTGTAGAGAAAAATTTCGCGCTTTTGGAGAAGAACTATACTGTTTCCATATTAAAGAAGGCAATCCAGTAGGGCTTTGATCTCGTTTTCATAGTCGGGAACGATCTCCCCGCCCTCGATAACAACGTCCCCGACAGAATCCAGCGCCGCGGAATTTATCTCCTCAAAAACCGCCTCGGGAAGAACGTTGCGCTCGCGGCAGTAGCTCATCAGAGTGCCGTCCCGCAAATTTCTGAGGAACGCAATTTCCTCATCGGAAAGACTTCCCGCAAATTCCCGCCACTCCGCCGGCAGATTTTCAATAGCCTCAATTCCCGAGCCGAAAACCGGTTCGGGATTTTCCGCGTTCAGCTCTTTGAATTCCGAGACCCTCTCCTCAAAATCGTCGTCGGCTATCTGCTCGGTAATTTGAGAGATTCTCTCGTCCGAAACGCTCTCGTCAAAAACGATGAGCTTCTTCGCGATCTCGTCCGATTGCTCGCGTATTTTCGAGAGCTTAGAAACGTCTATCTCCACCCTCTCGCGCGTGTATTCCACGGAAGAATTATCGTAAGTATTATCGGAATTCCTCCCCCTTTTTTTCGTAGAAACGATCCCGTTCTTAACGCAAAACCTTTCCACCGCTTTGGGAATTATTTTTAGGAACTCCTCATCGAAAACCGCCGCCTGAAACCTCTCGCGGTTTTTAACGTCGTTTTCAAGCATGGAGATATTCGGTATCAGATTGCGCTTAAATCCCGTCCGACGGCGCAGCTCCGCCTCCACGCTTTTAAGTATGAACCCGATAAATCCCCTCGACGGCGAAAACTCAAATTTAGTCAGCGCAGGCTCGCCGCGCTTTAAGCAATAGCGCTCCGACGGACTCACCGTCACAGCGCGAAACCCGTCCTGACGTTCAAGATCGACAGGCGCGCCCGAAAACGGCACCCAACTGTGATCCTTTTTCAGCTTGCCGCAAAGCAGCTCCGAAAGCTCCGCGCCGCAAGAGGTGAAATAATCCGAAAGCGAAAACAGCGCCTCCTCAAGCGCCCCGTCCAAAAGCGGCTTAGTCTCGTCCGTGAGGAATATGCTGTCCTTTATATTGTATGAAGAATATTCCGCGAGAAAATCCAGCTTGCCGTTAAAGCGCCCGTTTTCGATGTCGACGATGTTCGCGTCAAGTTCGGCGTTTCGCGTTTCGGGAAGATTCGCACAAATTTCGTTGAACGCGTAAAAATCCTTTATCCAGCGCGGCAGAATATCGTCCAGATACCCCGCCCCTTCGCGCAGATTTTCCCATAGAGAAACCAGCCGCCCGTATGCTTCTTCCGAGGAATCCACCCCGATCTTATTCATCAGCTCATAGCAATAAAGCAGTATATACGGCTTTTCGATATCCGAGAATACCCCCCGCCTGATATCCGTTCTCCAGGTAAAGTAGGTACGCAGCTGCGAGTTGGAAAGCGCCGCGTAAATCGGCCGCGGTATCGCGCAGAACACCCGCCGCGGGAAGTCGTCCTCGACGTCCGCCATAAAATCGCCCTGCCGCACCATAGTGATCTCCGCACAGCGTTTTACGATGTAGTTGTTGCGGGTAGTTTCTTCGAGAGCGCGCATCTCGCGGATCTTATCGAGCATAAACTCGTCCTGCGGACTAAGGTTTTCGGGGATCGCCTCATGCGGATAAGCGATGCGGTTCTCCGTCGGCAGCAGCCTTGATTCTTCCACCGATTTTCCCGTCCGATAGTCGATGTTGGGTTTTTTCGGGGGGATCCTCTCTGCCTTATAATCGCCCGTTTCCGCTTTTTTGCGAACGTCGCGAAAGCTCTGTTTGATCTGTTTTCGCAGATCTCTCGGCATAAGCCCCGTAACGTCGTCCACTACGGAATCCAGGGCGTTGCCGACAAGCTCGTTGATGCTTTTTTTGATCTCGTCGAGAGTCTTGCCCCCCGTTTCAATGAATTTCTTGAATTCAGACATACATCAATCACCCTAGAAAAAACACCGATCAATTCTCAATATTGACGAAAGCGATCAATTTCTCCCAGCCCTCCGGGAATCCGATGTCCGACAATCTCACCGCGTCGGAATTCTTTCTCAGCATACGCGATATCGGCTTTACCACGCGCTCGTTCCAGCCCTGCTTGTCGTGGTAGAGCATCTTCATAGCGATTATGTAACCGAACAGATCGTCCTTAAGCTCCACCTCAAAATTCTTCGGCGTCCTCGGAAGCACCGGGAAATTGTTGCCGTACAGACGGTTGTAGTGCGCGCAGTAGTTGCGCAGCTCGTTCAGACAAAAGATCCAGTTATCCATTTCCGAAGCCGAGCAGTTGTAGAATTCATTCGCGAGAGCCTTCTTGTCCACACTGTGCATATCCTTGTAGAAGAATGCCAGCGTGCCGAAGGAGAACAGCTCCATCACGACCCAGAGCGGAAATTTTCCGTCATACTTCGAGTTGTAGTGCCGAACGAACTCGCGCTCGTCGTTGCAGTCGATAAGGTGGTTGACGCGCGACATAAACCCCTGGTGGTTGTGCCCGCGGTCAAAGGTATTGGGATTGAGGTAACCCAGCGCGCCGTATTTCAGCGCATGGTAGTTTGAAACGGTCGCGCGCAGAGCTATCTCGATCTCCTCCAGCGCGGCAATGAGAATGCTTCGCAGCTTTTTATCCATCTCATATATCTGAAGAATTTTTTCAAAGGTAGTGCCTTCCTCATACTCGTGCTTGCTTATCGAGAACGGCTCGAAGTAGTTGGAAAGGCGGTAGTAGTTGATGTATTTCAGCGTTTCTCTGACGAGCTTTTCGTTTCGGATAACGCAGCCGCGCTCGCGCATCTTCGCGATCTGTTCGTCCGCGGTAGCCGGGATTTTCTCTCTCATACGATCAACTCCTTATAAAATTTTTGTGGGAATCACATTATTTTTTTACGAAAATTCACCATAAATTTTTCGTGCAAATGCTCATTGCTTTTTGAGAACAACTCCCCAAAAAATTAATCCATCCAGAATACTTCCCGTTCGTGCTTGCTTTCTCTTGTCATAAGAGCATTAATGCTCTTTCGCGGATCGCACCCGTTGTAGCAAACGTTCACGATCTGCTCGATAATGGGCGTGTCGATGCTGCGTTCTTGGGCGAGCCTAAACGCCGTCTTGCTGTTGAGATAACCCTCCACGGTGCCCACCGAAGCCACAGCCTCAGCCGCGGGCGTGCCCTGACCTATAAGGAATCCCGCGCGGAAATTCCGCGAGTGATTAGAGGTGCAGGTAACGATCAGATCGCCGATCCCCGCCATACCCGTAAAGGTCTTCCAGCTCGCGCCCAACGCCACCGCAAGTCGCGTGATCTCCGTCATTCCGCGCGTCATAAGCGCCGCGACGGTGTTGTCGCCAAGCCCCATACCGCGCGCGATGCCGCAGCCCAGCGCGATAGGATTTTTGAGAACTCCCCCCAGCTCGCAGCCCGTAACGTCGTCGTTGGTGTAGATGCGATAGCACTCGTTCGAAAGCGTAGCCTGAATGTACTTCGCGGTGTCGCTGTCATAAGCCGCGCACACCTCCGTTGTGGGAACAAACCGCGCTATCTCCTCCGCGTGACACGGCCCCGTTATTACCGCGACGGGATTTTCGGGAAGCTCCCCGCGGATAAGCTCCGAAAGCCGCTTGCCCGTAGCTTCCTCCAGCCCCTTGCTCGCGTTCACGATAACGGTGCTTTTGTTGATGTAGTGCTTAACGGCGCGAATAGCCTCGAGATAGAACGCCGAGGGAATACACACCACCACGATATCCGCGCCCGCCACGCAGGACGGGTCGGTGGTAACGCCCAGATTATCGGGGAGCTTCACCCCCGGCAGCAGCCGTTTGTGCTCGCGCGAAGAACGCAGCTCCTCCGCCTCGGAATCGAACTTCGTCCAGGTCATCACCTCGTGACCGTATTTCGAGTAAAGAACTCCCAGAGCAGTTCCGTAGCCGCAGCCGAGAATTGTAATTTTCGCCATAAAAGAGCCTCCTGTTTTTAGAGAATCTATGAGATCTATTTAGATTTTTCGCCCAGCTTTTTTTCGGAGTGAGAAGCCAGCCGCTTGATATTTTCCTTGTGCCTGAATACGATAAGCCCGCCGCAGAACGCCGCGATTATTGTGTTGATAATGAACGCGGGATCGTGATCCAGAAAATATCCGAACAGGGGAGACGCAACGCAAAAGCAGGACGAAGCGATAATGCTCCCCAGCGAAACGTATTTGGAAATAGCGACTATCACGATGAATATTCCCAGCAGAATACAAGCGATCCTCCAGTCGAGCACGAAGATAGCCGAGATCGCCGCAAGCACGCCCTTGCCGCCCTTAAATCCGTAATACAGCGGAAAGCAGTGCCCGACGATAGCCATAAACGTCGCGACATATTCCACCCAGACCATACCCGAAGCAGCGTCCATAGTGTTCACGCCGCCAATAAAATAAAACGAAAGTCTCACGATCAGAACGGCAATAGCCGCCTTAGAAACGTCGCCCAATAAAACGATCCCCGCCGCGCCTTTTCCGAGAACGCGCAGGGTATTCGTAAGCCCCGCGTTTCCGCTTCCCATAGTGCGGATATCCTTACCCGTTTTGATTTTCGCGACAATGATCGAGGTATTAATTCCCGCCAGCAGATACGGCACAGCGAGCATGACAGCATAACACAGCCAGATCATTCCATCTTCCTCTTTTCCATACTTTCAACGACCTTCCCGTTAATGAGAACGCTTATGTTGGGATTCTTAACTCTCAGAGCAGCCACGATAACAGCGGGGTTTTCGTTCGGCAAAAGCGAAAGGAAAGTCATCCTCCCCTCCGTCATTCGAAGCCATATCTTAAAGCCCCTCGATTCCGCCGATTCTATCTCGTCATACCGTATCAGCATTATCCGCCTTTTCAGATAGAACAGCAGATATTCCTCCAAAAACCATTTGCGGTAGAATTTCGCCGCCTTGCCGTATTCCGCGGTAATTTTGTCCCTTTCGTTTTCGGGGAATCCCTCAAGCATTTTTCTAAACCTCGCCGGCTCGTTCACAGAGACCTCCAAAGTCCCCACGACCGACATGATTATAAAATAAGCCGAAATAACGATAGCCGGTATCAGCAGCTTTCTGTTCGCCCAGACCGCAAGCGAAAGCCCCAGCGCGAACAGCGCCGCCATCGCCCAGTACTTTATCAGCGTAGGCGTAAACGTCTTTCGGTAATCCGCGATGATCTTTTCCATTACTCGCCTCTTTCCCGAATAGACAGCTTTATGGGAGTGCGGTCAAGCCCAAACGTCTCGCGTATCTGGTTTTCGATATAACGCTGATAGGAGTAGTGAAACAGCTCCTTGTTATTGCAGAATATAACAAAATTCGGCGGGTTAGTGGAAGCCTGTGTCATATAGTAGAGCTTAAGCCTCTTGCCCTTATCCGACGGCGGCTGAACGCGCGAAGTAGCATAGCTAAGCATATCGTTGAGAACTCCCGTAGAAATACGCCTGCCGTGCTGCTCATGCACCAGCTTTATCATCTCGAACAATTTGTCCACCCGCTGCCCCGTTTTCGCCGAAATAAACACAAACGGCGCATAGCTCATAAACGAAAAATCGTTCTCCAGCTTTTTCGTGAATTCCGACATTGTTTTGTCGGTCTTATCGGAAACAGCGTCCCACTTGTTTACGGCGATGACGCAGGCTCTGCCCTTGTCGTGAGCATACCCCGCCACCTTGCTGTCCTGCTCGGTGAATCCCACCGTAGCGTCGATCATAACCACGCAAACGTCCGCGCGGTCCACTGCCATAAGCGCCCTCAGCACGCTGAAATGCTCGATGTTCTCGGTAACTTTAGCCTTCCGCCGCATACCCGCCGTGTCGATGAAAACGTACTTATCCTCTCCGCGAACGACCTCGCTGTCCACCGCGTCGCGCGTAGTCCCCGCGATATCCGAGACGATAGAACGCTCCGAGCCTGCTATATAGTTTACCAGAGAAGACTTCCCGACGTTCGGCTTTCCGATGACCGCAACTTTTATAGCGTCGTCGTCATAAGGCTCCGGCTCCTCCGGCGGAAGATTCGCAAACACCGCCTCGAGAAGATCGCCCGTGCCGTGCCCGTGAACTGCCGAAACGGATATCGGGTCTCCCAGTCCGAGGTTATAGAACTCATAGAATTCCGGCGGCGGTTCACCGACGGAGTCGTCCTTGTTTACCGCGAGAACGACGGGCTTTCCGCTTTTGGTGAGCATAGCCGCGACCTCCGCGTCGTTCGCCGTAACTCCCGTGGTAATATCGGTAACGAAGATGATACAGTCCGCGCTCTCGATAGCGAGCATAGCCTGCTCTCTCATCTGCGCGAGAATAACGTCGTCGGTCTTCGGCTCGATGCCACCCGTGTCTATCAGCATAAATTCGCGGTTCAGCCACTCACAGCGGCTGTAAATTCTGTCGCGCGTAACCCCCGGCGTGTCGTCGACAATAGACAGCCGCTTTCCGACGAGCTTATTAAAAAGCGTGGACTTCCCGACGTTCGGACGCCCCACAATAGCTACTAATTGCATTTTAATATCCTCTTTCTAAAAATCCGAAAATCTGATTACTCATTATATATTATACCATAAAGGTGTACATTTTGCAATAGCCTGAGAACAAAAAACGGCGGATTTTCTCCGCCGAAATTGCATTTCTTCAAACCATTTTTGTGAATCTCCCCAGCAGTTCGTCAAGCGTGATCTCCCGAACGGAAGCGGTAAGCGTCCCCTTGCCGGAAGCACCGATGAAAAAGTCTCCGAGGTAGATAGCCTTGGTATCCGGCAGAACAGCGGAATTCACGCCGCGCAGATCTCTCGTGATGCCAAGTCCCAGCCGCTTCAGGAACGCTTCTTTTTGGACCCAGAACCGCACAAAATCCTCCCCCGACTTCACCTGCAAAAGCTCCTCGTCCGAAAGCACGCGCTTAAACAGATCGCGGCTGACGCGGCGATCCTTGCGCTCGATGTCAACGCCGATCTCGCCCTTGTCGGAATCGTCCGAAAACCCCGCGCAGACCGCCCCCTTGGTATGCGAAAGCGAGAATTGCAGCTCGCTGTCCTTGAGATACGGCTTGCCGTGAGAGCCGAACCTAAACGCGATCCTCCGCTGCTCTATCCCCGTCCTCTCGGTAATTTCCGAAAGCACCAAAAGCTGCGACAGCAGCGCGTTTATCCTGTCCGACTCGCCCTTTTTCTTCAAAACGCCCTTGCGCCTGGCGGGAGTAAGACAGCCCAAAAATCCCTCCAGTTCGCCGAACGTAAGGCTTTCCGAATATCTCAAAACCAATATCTCCATTGTCAATTCTCCTTTGTCAGTGGGAATAGATCCCCCGTCTTCGCCTTTCGCGCCGTCTTAAAAAGCGGATTTTTTCTTGTAATAAGCGTGGAAGATACCCCGCCCCCCGAGCATAACTCAAGCGTGATCTTCCCCGGCTCGATAATCGGGTGCCGCAATATCCTCGCTCCGTTTTTTCGGGGAACCTCCCGCGCCAAAGCGATAAAACAAAACTTCTCGTCCTCATACGGAGCGTCCGCGCGTTTAAGCTGCCTGTGCAGCTCCGAACGTGCGACCCTCGCGGTAAAGTGGCACCAGTCGTGAACACACTCCCCGTCGGACGTACACGGCGCGGCAATTTTCCAACCCTCTTCAAGCAGCCGCCCGCGCATTTTCCTCACCGCCGAAAACGAGTTCGGCGTGCCCGGCTCCACGATCACCAGCAGCTTCTCCGCAGCGTCCGACAGCCGCAGCAAAGCGCCCTCGCGCTGCTTTTCGGAAAGCTCGTTCAGACAGTACGAGCATATCACCAGATCGGCTTTTTCGGGGAACCTATCGTCGATATCGCCCAATATCCACTCCGCCGAGACCCCCGCGCATTCCAGGAATTCCTTCCCCATAGAGATCATGTTTTTCTCGCGTTCAAGGCAGGTTATTTTCGGGGAATCAAGCAGCGTCGCCGCCGCAATAGCACCTGCGCCCGTCCCCGCGCCTACGTCGAGGACCGAGCCTATCTCACCGTCGAAGCATTCGAGCGAAAGCTCCAGCGCACGGCTCACCGCCGCGAATGTCGCGGGCATTCTTACCGCCGAATACGCCAGAACGTCGAGCCCGGAAGCCGCCGAGATCTTCCCGTCAGAATTCTCGTTTCGATAGTTTTCCGAAAGCCGTTCGGCGGCGGCGATCAGCTCGGCTCTGTTCTCGCGCTCGGCGAGCGATTTGATTTTTTCGCGAAGCTCCGCCGGAAATTCCATTAAACCACCCTTTTAAAGTACTGATTATATTTTACAACAAAACAGCGTATTTGTAAAGAGGAAAATAAAAAAATCGCAGCGCTTTAAGGAACGCGCGATACAGAAGTACCGCGCGATTCGGGCGTCCGCCTTTGACAATGTTCACGCGTGAAACATCACCAAAGGCAGCCCGCCATCGCTGCGATTTATGTTTATACTTTATAAGCCTCAAGGCTCCTTCTGAGCGTCTCAACCTGGCTATCCAATTGCTCGCTCGTAGTCGCGCTGCTGTGAGAGGTCTGCGCGGTAGTCTGAATGACCTTAGAAACCTCCTCCAGCTTCACCACGATCTCCGCGAGCATTCTCTTCTGCTCCTCGGAAACGTCCGCGATCTGCGCAACGGAATCGCTGATAGACGAAGTCTCCACAACCACCTCGTCCAGCATAGACGCGGTCTCGTTCGCCGCATCCATACCGTCCTTGATGGTCTGAACCGTCTGTTCGATGAGCCTGCTGGTGTTGCTGGAAGCCTCGCTCGACTTGGAGGCGAGGTTGCGGACCTCCTCGGCAACGACCGCAAAGCCCTTGCCGGCAGCCCCCGCGCGAGCCGCCTCGATAGAAGCGTTAAGCGCGAGAATATTTGTCTGGAACGCGATGTCCTCTATGGTGGAATTTATCTTCACGATCTCGGTAGCCGATTCTGAAATGCTGTGCATGATCTGAAGCATATCCTGCATCTTCTGATTGCTGTCCAAAACCGTCTTGTTGGCGGTCTGAGAACGCTTTTTAACATTGAAAGCATTCTCCGAGGAATTCGCCACACGCTCGTTTATATCCTCAAGATTGGTGGAAACGTCGGAGATAAGCCTCGTCTGATCCTCGACCGCGTTCGCGATATCGGAAGCGCCGCGCGAAACGCTCTGCGAGCCGGCGTATATCTGATCCGCCGCGCCGCCCAGCTGCGAGAAGGTGTTCCTCAGCGCCTCGCAGATATTCTGAATAGACGTCTGCACCGCGGTAAATTCGCCGTTAAACGCCACCGAGCTGCTGTATCTGAAATTCCCCTTAGCCATTTGCGAGAGGATATATCCTATCTCGTTGATGTAGGTTTTAAGCGAGGAATTCGTCTTTTTCAGGGAATCGCATATCGACCCTATCTCGTCGTTGCGGGTGTCGGGGAAGTGGTGATCGAGAACGCCCATCGACATATCCGTGACCACGCGCTCGATCTCCGAAAGCGGCTTTAAGCGGCTGGTGTATTTTATGTAGAAGAACAGAGCGCCGCAAACGATAGCCGCCGCCGACACGATTATCGTAAGAAGAATAATGTTTGTAAGCGGCTTTGTAGCATCGGAGTAATCCGCCGCGTAAAGCACCTTCCAGCCTGTCTCACCGATAGATACCGCCGGGAAGAAATACCTGTTCCCGTCGATTTTTCCGGAAGCGATATTTTTGCTGTCCGCCGCCGCGAGAACCCCCGCAAATACCGGATCAACGTCAGCCAGCGCGATAACGTATTCCTCGTCGGCTTTTATAAGGTGGTGGGAATATTCCTCGTGCTTAGCGTGAGCGACAACGTTGTCGTCGCTGTCCACAAGAATAGCATAGCCGTTTTGATCGGCTTTGAGGTTTTGAGTCATTTCAATGAGGTCGCCGATCTCAACGTCCAGGCCGCACGAGCCGACAAACCTTCCGTGATCAATAAGCGGCGCCGCCACCGTCATGACCATAGCGCCCGTGATAGCGTCGATATAAGGCGCGGTAACGATCGTCTGCATAGTCTGCTTGGTAGTCTGATACCACCCGCGTGATTGAGCAACGTAGGTATCGCCTACCGGGTAAACGCCGCAGACCATCGAGCCCGGCTCCGTCTCGGATTCCCACGCGAGGTAGTTGTTCATAATACTCGGCGAAGTCGCCATAGTAACGTTGAGCAAAAAGCCCTGAAGCTCCTCGCCGTGCAGATCCTGCTCCACAGCCGCGGCAGCCAGATCCTCCGCCAGCGCGATATGCACGTCAAACCACCCGTTCATTTTCTCCGATTCAACCGAAACCGCGTTGTACAGATCGGATTTTATGGATTTGGTGTATTGAACGTTCACACAAACCGAGTAGATAACGCACACCGCGATAAGCGCCGCGGTCAGCACACCCGCCGACGACAGCAGTATGCTTCTGATGAGACTTTTCTTACCCATAAAAACAAGCCCTCCCGAAACTAATTATGTTAAAACCAATATACAAACCTATATATGATAATTTTAACATTAAATTACGTCCCGTGTCAAGGGCTTGTATTTTATTTTATTGCAATTGCACAAATATTTCCGATCAAAACCGACAGTTAGCCCAAAAATGTATTTTTTGGGGAATAACGCCCCCGTCAGCCGTCAACGCCCTGCATCT
Source organism: Oscillospiraceae bacterium (assembly GCA_022508965.1). Classification (GTDB taxonomy): domain Bacteria; phylum Bacillota; class Clostridia; order Oscillospirales; family Ruminococcaceae; genus CAG-115. Next base: position 9,592 of record JAFLUD010000027.1, on the reverse strand, counting down.
CTACGGTAACGTCGTTGATGTTGTCGAGGATATCCTCGCGGATAAGGTTTTCCGAAAGCTCCCTGCCGTTCACTCTGATAGACTTCACGCCGTGCTGAGCGCCCTCGGGATTCTTAATGGTGATGTTCAGGCGCTTTCCTCTGAAGGTCTTGAGAATAGTGAGTTCGTTCCATTCCGAGGGAATAGACGGGTCGATGACCAGACCCTCCGCGCAGGGGCGAAGACCCAGTATACCCTCAACCGTTCCCACCATAACAGTGGAAGCCGTGCCCGTAAGCCAATGAACGTGCGCTCTTCCCGCAAACGGACTGTCCTTGCCCTCGACAAACTGCCCGAAAACGTATGGTTCGAGGCAGCGCTTTTCCGCGAAATCGTTATACGTCGCGGGAGCGGCTTCCTTCCAGTACATATAAGCCATATCTCCGCGCCCGAGCTTAGCCTCTGCGAGAATAAGCCAGCCCTGCGGCTGCGAGAAGATACCCGCGTTTTCCTTAACGCACTTGTTAAAGCAGTGCATAAGCGCGCCCTCAAACGCGTGATCGACATACGGCGGGTACATGACCATCGCGCCGTAAGGAGTATTAAGCTCCGAATAAACGCTGTTAAGCGCACTCTCGCCCTGCTCTCCCGAAGCGAATCCCGAAATGACTGCCCACGACTGCGGGTTCAGCCACATCGAAGCCTCAGGATCGGTGCGCTTTCCGATAACCGTGCCGTCCTCCTTATAGCCGCGGATAAATCTGTCGCCGTCCCAGCATTTTGCGAGGATCTTCCCCAGCTTTTCGTTCGTCTCGTCGAGGTATTTCACATAATCCGTGTCCTGCTTCATTACCGCGTATTCACGGAGGATCTTGATAGCGTAAACCAGCTGGAACGCCACAAAGGTGCTCTCGCCGTTTTTGCCGAGTCGGAGGCAGTCGTTCCAGTCCGCGTGAAGACCCGCGGGCATTCCGTGCGCTCCGAGATTGTTCATCGAGAACATGATAGCGCGCTTGAGATGCTCGTAGACCGTGCCCGTTTCGCCGTTGTCCGCAAAGTATACCTCTTCGTCGAGGAACGCCGCGTCGCCGCTCTCGCCGATGTACTTAGAGACAGTCGGGAACAGCCACAGCGCGTCGTCCGCGCGGTAGGACGGGTGCCCTGTCTCCTTAACGTAATCCGGGTCGTCGGGAGTATTCTCGTGACCCGCGTTGTGGGTGTATTTTACAAGGGGAAGCCCCGCGCCGTTGGTAACCTGCGCCGAAAGCATGAATATGATCTGCTTTTTCGCCATCTCGGGAGCCAGGTGAATAATACCCTGAATATCCTGAACGGTATCGCGGTAGCCGTAGCCGTTTCTCAGTCCGCAGTACTGGAAAGAAGCCGCGCGCGACCAGATAAACGTGATAAAGCAGTTATACGCGTTCCATACGTTCACCATGTTGTTGAAATCCGGATCGGGCGTCTTGACCTGAAGATTATCCAGCTTCCCGTGCCAGTAGTTCTTAAGCTCCTCCAGCTCCTGCTCGACAACGCCGTCCTGCTCATAACGGGAGATGATTTCCGCCGCCGCAGCCTCGTCCTTCTGCCCGAGAACGAACGTAAGCTCGCGGGTCTCGCCGGGCTTCAGTTCAATTTCGCTCTGAAGAACGCCGCAGGAGTTGCCGCAGTAGTTCAGCTCCCCGTTCAGACTCTGCTCGATGCCGACGGGATTCGCATAGCTCCTGTACGGACCCACAAACGCGTCTCTGTCGCCGCAGTACGCCGTAACGGGCGACTTCGCAAGACCGATAAAGCGCGATCTTCCGCCCTGCGTCTCGTTCTGCCTCTGGAGAATAAAGTTCCCCTTAAAATATGTATGTGTGATGAACAGCGTATACTGCAAATTCACCTGATCCTGCTCATAGTTGTTGTCGTTGACGAATTCACAGCAGCTCGTAACCGACAGCTTTCGCGGCTTGTCGTCGTTGTTGGTAATTTTCGCCGCCCATACCTCGTAGGTTTTCCCCATCGGAACATAGTACGAAGTCTCGGTGCGGATCTTCTTGTATTCCGAGGAGATAACGGTATAAGCCGTTCCGTGGCGGCACTCGCTCTTAAATTCGTCCAGCGGCTTGCAAACCGGGCTCCACGAGCCGCTCCAATACTCCCCGCTCTCCGAATCCTTGATGTAGATATAACGCCCCGGCTGATCGTTGGCAACGCTGTTGAAGCGATAGCGGATAATTCTTCCGTTCGCGCCGCTTTTCTCGAAGCTGTAGCCTCCGGCGTTGTTGGAAATGATCGCGCCGTATTCGGGCGAGCCGAGATAATTCGCCCAGGCCGACGGCGTATCGGGACGGGTGATGACATATTCCTTGTTTTGCTCGTCAAAATAACCGTAGTTCATAGAAAAACCTCCAAAGTATATAATAATGAGGGAATCCGCTGTGTAATTGCCATTATTGCATAATACTATTATAGCAACAATTCCGCCTTTTTTCAAGGGCGTTGAAATGCACAAATTTTTGAAAGCATTTTTGGTAATTATTACAACGCAAAAGCAAAAACCTCAATCCCCTTGAAATTCAGGCGCAAATGTAGTATAATATAAACTAGCTACTAATAATAAAAAGGAGATAAAAAATGAATATACTGATAGTCGGCGGCGGCGGACGCGAGCACGCGATAGCCGCGGCATTGAAAAAGTCCCCCAAGGTAGAAAAGCTGTATTGCGCCCCCGGAAACGGCGGCATATCGAAGCTGGCGGAATGCTTCCCCGTAAAAGCGACGGATATCGACGGCATGGTAGAGCTTGCGGAAAAGCTGAAGCCCGATTATGTTTTCGTAGCCCCCGACGACCCGTTGGTGTTGGGAATGGTAGACCGCCTGAACGCGGCAGGCTTCAAGACCTTCGGACCGCGCGCCAACGCCGCGATCCTGGAGGGCAGCAAAGCGTTCTCCAAAGCGCTGATGAAAAAATACGGGATCCCCACCGCCGAATACGAGACCTTCACCGACGAAGAAAAAGCCGTTGAATACATAAAGCAGAAAAACAGCTTCCCCGCGGTGATAAAAGCCGACGGCTTAGCTCTCGGAAAAGGCGTAATAATCGCGCAGAATTTCGAGGAAGCCAAAGCCGCCATACATTCCATGCTGGTAGACGGCAAGTTCGGAAAAAGCGGCTCCGAGATAGTCATTGAAGAATTCATGGAGGGAGCCGAGGTAACCGTGCTTGCGTTCACCGACGGCAAGACGGTAAAGCCCATGATATCGTCGATGGATCATAAGAGAGCCTACGACAACGACGAGGGATTAAACACAGGCGGCATGGGAACAATCGCCCCCAATCCCCTGTACACCCCCTCGATCGCCGCTCAGTGTATGGAACGCATCTTCAAGCCCACCATAGCTGCCATGAACGCCGAGGGCAGACCGTTCAAAGGCTGCCTCTACTTCGGCTTGATGCTGACGCCGCAGGGCGCAAAGGTGGTGGAATACAACTGCCGCTTCGGCGACCCCGAAACGCAGGTAGTATTGCCGCTCCTCGAGACCGACTTCACCGAGATAATCGAAGCGATCTGGGAAGAACGCCTCGACGCTCTGGAAATAAAGTGGAGCGAAAGCTCCTGCGCCTGTGTTGTAATAGCAAGCGGCGGCTACCCCGAGAAATACGAGACGGGAAAAGTCATATCGGGACTTGACGAAAACGGAAACGCCGCCGGCGTACAGGTCTATCACGCGGGCACCAAATTAGAAAACGGCGAGTTCCTCACCGCGGGCGGCAGAGTTCTCGGTGTTACGGCAACAGGAGAAAGCCTCCGCGCCGCGCTGGATAAAGCGTATGCGGCAACGGAAAAGATAACGTTTGAAAAAGCGCACTACCGCCGCGACATCGGCAAACGCGCATTATCATAACAGGCATAATGAGTATGAAATATAATTTCGTAGCCCCATGTCACTTCGGATTGGAGAAAACCCTCAGCTTCGAGGTGAAGAAGATAGGCGGCGAGGATATTGTTGTCACCGACGGCAAGGTATTTTTCTCGGGAACCGCCTCGATCTGCGCCAAAGCCAACGTATTCCTCTCGACCGCCGAGCGAGTCTGCACAGTGTTGGGAAAATTCCGCGCCGAGACGTTTGACGAACTTTTTGAGGGAATAAAAAAGCTCCCTCTGTCGGAGTTCATCGGAAAAACCGATCGCTTCCCCAACAGCGGACACTCGCTGAATTCCAAGCTGTCCAGCGTTCCCGCCTGCCAGAAGATAATCAAAAAAGCCATGGCGGTAAACCTCGGAAACGCCTACGGAATGAACATCCTCCCCGAAAGCGGAAACGAATGTAAGATCCGTTTTTCGATAATGAAGAACGAAGTGCTCCTGATGCTCGACACCAGCGGCGACGGACTTCACAAGCGCGGCTACCGCAGAGACAGCAACGCCGCCCCTATCCGCGAAACGCTCGCCGCGGGAATCGTGGATATAGCGAGGGTACGCGACCGCGACCTTGTCTGCGATCCCTTCTGCGGCTCGGGAACGCTGCTGATAGAATCCGCGCTCAAAGCATTGAACGTCGCCCCCGGGCTGAATAGAAGCTTCTCGGGCGAACACATGAAATTCCTCCCGAAAACCGTTTGGGAATCAGCGAGAGAAGAAGCGCGTTCTCTCATAAAAACGGAAAGCGATTTTCGCGCCGTCGGCTTCGACGTCGACCCCGAGTGCGTAAAGCTCACTTTAGCCAACGCCGAAAAAGCAGGCGTGGGAAAATTCATAAAAGCCGAAAAGCGCGACATACGGGAATTCGAGAAATTCGATCCTCCCGTAAAAATGATAACCAACCCACCCTACGGCGAGCGGCTGCTGGAGTTATCCGAGGCGCGCGAACTGTACAAAATAATGGGCGAAAAGCTCCTGCCGCTTGGAGAAAATTCGCTCTATGTGATAACCCCCGACGAAGAATTTGAAAGCACATTCGGACAAAAGGCGGACAAAAACCGCAAGCTCTACAACGGAATGATGATGTGCCGATTGTACACCTATTATAAGTAAGCTATGAAGAAAAAAACAAAACCGATCTTTAACGGCGCCGAGGCACTCGCCTCGCTGGTGTTCCTGTGCGCGCAAAGCGCGGCGCTGATGTATGTTCTGTGCCGAAGCTACGCGTTTTTGTGCACGGTAATAATGACGGCGGTGTCGTTCGGAATTTACATGGTTTTCTATAAACTGCGCCGCAGAAAGGGCTTTTCTTTTCTGGCGTTTGTCGTGCTTTTTATAATTGTGAACACCGTCTGCAACATAGTCGGAAACCCCTACCGATCTCCGTCGTTCCTGGAATTTATTTTCACCTCGTCGGACTTTTTCGATCCGTCGTATGCGGCGGCAGCGATATTGCTGTTTTCAATGATGATAGGATTCTCGGTATGCTATTTCACGGCATATCTGCCCCGCCCGGGATTGCTGCTGATGCCCGCGTACATTCCGTTCATACTTGCCGCCAGAACCTTAGGCAGCTTGCCGCTTGGATTGCTGATATTCCTGGCGGTGGGATTTTTCGTTGCCGCAATGGGAATAGCCCGCCCCGAGACCCCGCAGGAGATAGTGTATTACGACGATAAACATTCTCGCCGCGAGCGCCTGTCCGCAGCGGGGATAATAGCGCTTGCCGCGGCGGTAGTGCTGATAATATTGCCCAGAAACGAAAACACCGTGTTTATGAACTATCTCGATACCGTTCTCAGAGAACGCACCTCCTATTACGGAAGACAAACGCTGTCGAATTTCATGCAAAGCTCCATCCCCAACCGCGGCAACAACAATCCCTCCTCCGACACGCTGTTCTTGGCGCAGACATATTTTCCGAGGAACGTTTCGCGCTGGTCTTTCGACATATATCAGGGCGCGGACGGCTGGACGTATGACGAGGGCTATTCGAGAGGCTATTCCGATTGGGAAAGAAGCCGCAAGGCGTACAGCGTAAGCGAGCTTGTAAAGCAGCTCAAAGCCGCGGTAAACGATGGCAAGCTCGCGCGTTATAAGGACGAGATAAACCGTCTCGAGGATATCGAAAGCGTGACCGCGCAGATGACCATACGCATCACCGACGGCAGCAGCACCGGCGTAGTCCTTCACCCCAACAACACAGTCGGCGCTCGCATAACCGGAGTATCGGATAAAACCTACCGAAACGACAAGGACGAGATATTCACCGCAAAAGAAATGGGAAGAAACGCCTCTTATGTGTTGGAATATTACGCCGAAGATCCCGACCCGTCGCTGGCGGAGCTGTTTGAGCGCGTGGGCTTTCAGGAGATGCTGAACGAAGCGTTCCGCGAGGACGCGATAGATTTTTCTCTCTATGACGCGTTTTCCGAGGAAAGCCAGCTTGCCCGCGATTATTTCAAAGACACCAACGACAGCACGATAACCTCGGAGATAAAAGCGCTCGCCGACGAGATCACCGCCGGCATAACGAACGATTATGAAAAAGCTCACGCGATCGAGCAGTGGTTCGGCGAAGCGGGCTATGTATACGATATGGACTTTGTCCCCGAGACTCCCACCGCCGAGTATTTCCTGTTCGACAGCAAGCGCGGTATATGCACCGACTTTGCGACAGCGTCCACGCTGCTTTTGCGCGCCGCGGGGATACCCGCGAGATACACCGAGGGCTTCGTTCTCGATGAGGAATCCAGGGACGTAAACGGCCGGTATGTGGTAACAGCGGCGCAGGCGCACGCATATTCCACGGCGTATATCGAGGGCTGCGGCTGGATCGAGATCGACGGCACGAAGTACGCCCGCGTCGACAACACCGAGGAGCTGTTGCGCAACAGCCTGATAATTATTATATCAATAGGCGCGGTGCTTTTGATAGCGGGAATAATCTTCCGCCGTCAGTTATCCGAGCTGGCGTTTGCGGTAGTGTTCCGTTTTTCGGAGAAGAACGCCGCGATCCGCAGGGTATACCTCAGAACCCGAAATCTCGTGTGCAAGATCCCTGGAATAGACCCCAAAAGCGCCACCGCCGAGGAGGTGCGCGACATAGCCGCCCGAACGCTCGGAATGGATGCCGAAGCGGGCGAGATAACCGACGCCGCCAACGAGCTGTTTTACGGAAGCGGCACCCCCGACGCGGACGAAAAGCGGCTGTATGAAAATTACAAGGCGATCTATAAGATGAAAAGGAGCAGAGGAAAATGAAGCACATAACGGGCTATATACAAGCCATCATTTTCTCGGTATTTTTCATGCTGTTCATAAACGGCGAGATAGGAAGCGTGCTGTTGTATTTGCTGGTAGGCGTGAACGTCCTGTCGATAGCCGTGCTCATAATTTCAAAAAAGCATTTTACCGTGACCCTTCGCGGACTGTCCGGAACGGCGGATTGCGGAAAATATGTCGAGTTCGAGGTGGAGCTCCAAAAAACCGGATTCTGCTTTATCCCGTTTATAGAGATCTGTTTGGAAGCCGGAGCACCCATTCACCTTAGAACATCTCTGCTGTTCAAGAAAAAAACCGTAGTCAAGGGAATGTTCAAAGCCGAGCACAGCGGCTTGAATAAGGTCAGACTGGGGGAAGTCCTTATAGGGGATTTTATGGGAGTAATATCGTTCAGGCTGCCTGCCGGTCAGCAGACGCAGATGGCGGTATTGCCGAGAATAATCGAATACGACGGTCCCGAAGTGCTGCCCAATATGCTCCCCTCGGAGGAAGAGGAGGTAGAGGAGGGGGTATCGGTGCTTCAGGGCGGAATGCCCGGTTACGAACACCGCGAGTACACCCCCGGCGATTCTCCGCGCCGCGTGAATTATAAGCTCTCCGCGAAAAGAGGCAGGCTGATGGTGCGAATGGACGAGAGCAACGGCACCGCCTCGACGAATCTGTATATAACCGAAGACGCGCTGCCGATATGCTGTGATAAGGCGTTCGCTCTGGCAAGCCGACTCGTGGTGCGCGGCGGAACGGTGAAGATAACGCACAAGAACGAGAGCCGCATAGCCGCGACTCCCGAAACGCTGGATAAAATGCGCGAGTGGCTGGCGTTCCGCGAGTTTGCCGAAACGCTCGAAATGACCGCCGAAGACAGCCCCCCCGCGGACGCGGCGGTAATATTCTCCAAAAACGGGGAAATTTTGACAGTTGCCGCACAATAGCGAAATTTTCGGAGGCAAATTTGTGCACTTTTCACAAAAAACACTGTTAAAATAGTCCGAAATCCCGAAAAACATTTACTTGTACTAAAACTTCTTGCAAAATGGCAAAAATTAATATATAATATGAGTAGGGTATTTATTCGGAATTTTCCAAGGAGGATTTTTTTGATATGGGTATCAGACTTGACGACAGATATCTGAAGGGCTTTGTCCGCGAACACGAGCTTGCGGCGATCGCGCCCGGAGTAAAGGCGGCGTGCGAAATGCTCGACAACAAGACCGGCCCGGGAAGCGATTTTCTCGGCTGGGCGGACCTGCCCGTAAACTACGACAAGGCCGAGTTTGAGAGGATCAAAAAGGCTGCCGAAAAGATCAAAAGCGACAGCGACGTGCTGATAGTAATAGGCATCGGCGGCTCCTATCTCGGTGCCCGGGCGGCGATAGAGGCGCTGCGTTCGTCGCTGTACAATTCGCTGAAGAAAGACACCCCCGAGATCTATTTCGTGGGCTGCAGTCTAAGCCCGACGTATTTAAATGAGGTAATCTCTCTGGTCGAGGGCAGGGATTTCTCGGTGAATATAATCTCCAAATCGGGAACCACCACCGAGCCTGCGCTGGCGTTCAGAGTATTCCGCGATCTGCTGGTAGAACGCTACGGCGAGGAGGGCGCGAAGCAGAGGATCTACGCGACCACCGATAAAGCGCGCGGAACGCTCAAAGAGCTGTCCGACAAGATGGGCTACGAGACGTTCGTTATCCCCGACGACGTAGGAGGAAGATTCTCCGTGCTGACGGCGGTAGGCTTGCTGCCTATTGCCTGTGCGGGCTGCGATATCGACGCGATGATGAAAGGCGCCGCAGACGCGCGCACTCAGTATAAGGATTTCGATATAGAGAAGAACGACTGCGTAAAATACGCGGCATACAGAAATATTCTTTACAGAAAAGGCAAGAGCGTAGAGATGCTCATAAGCTACGAGAACAGCTTCGCGATGATGGCGGAGTGGTTCAAGCAGCTTTACGGCGAAAGCGAGGGCAAAGACTGCAAAGGACTCTTCCCGTCAAGCGCGGTGTTCTCGACCGATCTTCATTCGCTCGGACAGTTCATTCAGGACGGCTCGCGCATCATGTTCGAGACGGTGATCCAGTTCACCAAGCCGCAGAAGGATCTGTTCTTAAAGGACGAGCCTGCCAACCTCGACGGACTCAACTTCCTGTCGAACCAGAATATGTCGATAGTAAACAGAAAAGCGTTTGAGGGAACGGTGTTGGCACACACCGAGGGCGGCGTTCCGAACATAGTACTCGAGTGCCCCGAGCTCAACGAATACGAGCTTGGATACATGATCTACTTCTTTGAGAAAGCCTGCGCGATAAGCGGTTATATGCTGGGAGTAAACCCGTTCGATCAGCCCGGCGTTGAAAGTTACAAGAAGAATATGTTCGCTCTGCTCGGCAAGCCGGGATATGAAGAACAAAAAG
>JAFLUD010000026.1:14323-22348 GCA_022508965.1 Oscillospiraceae bacterium | reverse complement strand
GCGAGGCACGCCAGCTTGTTACTCACGGTCATTTCTGTGTGAACGGCAAGAGAGTAGACATCCCCTCTTACAGAGTAAAGGTAGGCGATACTATCACTCTTCGCGAGAAGAGCAAGAAGAGCAAGAAGTTTGAGCAGATTGCAGAAGTTGCAGGCGGCCGACTCACCCCCATGTGGCTCGACGTCGACAAGGAGAAGCAGTCCGCAAAGGTAACACGCCAGTTCCAGCGCGATGATCTCGATTTCGAGATCGCCGAGCACCTGATTATCGAGCTGTATTCTAAATAATTGCTTAGAAGCATACAGATATTTAGTGCAGTTATTTTTAATTCATACTGTGGCGCGGTGTTTGCGCCGCGCGAAAAGCGTCAATACTGTAATGTAAGGCGCAAAGCATGATTTAAAATTAACAAGGATACGGCAGATCCCAAGGATCAATGCACAGGATAATTAACTTAAGCAATATTCGGAAGGAATAAGCTTTCGAATTTGCCGACGGAAAAGCTGGTGGGAGGGTTACCAAATGCTTGAAAAAATTGAAAAACTCAACATCGAGACCTTCAAGTTAAGGTCAGACGGCACTTATGGAATGTTTGTTCTGGAGCCTCTCCAGAGCGGATATGGAAACACCCTGGGCAACAGCCTAAGAAGGGTATTACTCTCCTCATTGCCGGGAGTTGCCGCGACGTCTGTAAAGATCGACGGCGTTCAGCACGAGTTCTCCACTATTCCCGGCGTAAAAGAAGACGTTACGGAAATAATCCTTAATATCAAGGGTCTCAGAGCGAAGATGTACGGCGAAGCACCCAAGACGATATACATCGAAGCGGAGGGCGAATGCGAGGTAACCGCGGGGGATATCAAGACCGATTCCGAGGTAGAGATACTCGATCCCGGTATGCACATAGCGACGCTCAGCGCGGGCGCAAAGCTCTATATGGACATCACGCTCGACAGAGGCAGAGGATATGTAGCGGCAGAGCAGAACAAAAATCAGCTCCAGCCGGTGATCGGAGTTATCCCGATCGACAGTATCTACACCCCTGTTCTTAAGTGCAATTACACGGTGGAAAACACTCGCGTCGGACAGCGAACCGACTACGAGAAGCTTGTTATCGAGATTTGGACAGACGGCACCATTTCCGCGAAGGAAGCTGTTTCTTACGCGGCGAAGATCCTCATTGAAAGACTCCAGATGTTCGCGGAGCTATCCGACGAGACCAACCCGCAGGAGCTGATGGAGACCAAGGAAGAGAGCCGCAAGGACAAGGTGCTGGAAATGACCATCGAGGAACTCGAGTTGTCGGTGCGTTCCTTCAACTGCTTGAAGAGAGCGGGCATCAACACCGTAGAGGATCTCGTAAACAAGTCGCCTGAAGACATGATGAAGGTAAGAAATCTCGGAAAGAAGTCGTTTGACGAAGTCAAGGCGAAGCTCCAGTCGCTGGGCTGCGACCTGATGAATTCCGAGGAAAACAACTGATTTGACTTTAGGTTTTAACCTACAACCTTTTCGCAAATAACACTGAAGGTTATTATCTTCTGAAAGGAGAAAATAAAATGCCAGGTTCAAGAAAGCTGGGAAGACCCAGCGACCACAGAAAGGCTATGCTCAGAGGCATGGTTACATTCCTGTTAGAAAACGGAAAGATCGAGACTACCGTGACCCGCGCAAAGGAAGTGCGCGCGGAAGCGGAGAAGATGATCACGCTCGGCAAGGCAAACACGCTGCACACCAAGCGTCAGGTATATTCATACATCACCAAAGAGGACGTTGCAAAGAAGCTGTTTGACGAGATAGCTCCCAAGTACGCTGAGAGAAACGGCGGCTACACGAGAATTTACAAGCTCGGTCCGCGCCGCGGCGACGCAGCGGAGATGGCTATCATCGAGCTGGTATAATTGAAAAATTGACCCTCCCCACGGAGGGTCTTTTTTGTTGAGGGCCTCGCGGGGGCTTTTCCTCGGCTACCCCTACGGGGCGACCTCGGAAAAGCGTTCGCGAGCCAATTTGCTGGCGCAAATAGTCTCGCGAACCCCAGCAGACAAAATCCCGCCGCTTGTGCAAATCCACAAAAAACGCGCTGCAAAAACCGTCAAAAGAACCAAAATTCCGCAAAAAGGTGAAAAAGTCCTCCAGTGCAGCCGATATAGAATATATAAGGATTATTGTAATTTAACGCAGGAGGCGGAAGACAACAGGAGGAAAACACATGACAGAATTGGAAGCATTGACGCGAAGCACGGCAACCTACGCTGCCGCCGAAAGCAAAAGCGAAAACCCCGGCGGAAAGTTCGGCGAGGCATTGGAGGCGTTTATGAATATCATCTCCGAGCGCGCCTCGAATGGCTCCGGCGATAACGAAAGCACCGAAGCGGACATCGAAAAGCTCCGGAATATACTCGAGGAGCTAAAAGAAGCCTCGAAGAAAAACAAGGACGACATAGCGATAGAGTATGTGGGAAAGCTCGTCGAGATACGCCGCAAGGAGCTTGAGTATCTCCGCGAGAAGGATTATGAGAACCTTCTCCACGGCAAAACCGAGCTTCAGAAGCTGCATAAATTCCTAAACGGACAAAGTCGCGAATTCGACGATCTGATCGAAGAGCTTTTCATGGTATTCCCGCCCGAGGTCTACGCCGAAGCGCGAAAGGTAACCGACGCGTCCGAGCAGCTGTCCGAGGATTTCGGTGGAATTATGTAAATCAAATAACAACGATCCCTCCCATCACGGGAGGGATTTTTGTTGAAAAAATACGGGGAATTCTCAAATTAGGGAATATAACAGTTGAAAATTCCCGCAAATAGTGTTATAATAAAAGCGTAACGCTTTTATTATATTTTATTTCAATGCCCTCGCGCATACGCAGACCTTTGGTCTGCTCCGCGCGTATCGGGCAATTATACCATATCCTGCTGATATGGTATAATATTTGTGTGCGTATTAGCCTGACAGAAGTCAACGTACAAATTTGTTCTGCTCAATATTGGGAAAACCCGCGGCGGCTCGCCGCTATGGTATAATATATTATGAATATGTATATTTAAAACTGCGAAAGGAAATACAATGTCCAAATTTGAAAACAAGCTCTGCCCCGTGTGCAGGGAGAGATTTCGCGAGAGCGATGAAATAGTTGTCTGCCCCGACTGCGGAACGCCGCACCACAGGTCGTGCTATTTGTCGGAGAACAAGTGCGCGCTCGAGGTGCTTCACGGCGAGGGATTTGTATGGAACGGCAGGCTCCCCGACGAGCCGGAGACGGTCGTAGTCACCCCTCCCGAGGAGGCGGAGAATAGAGGCGCGTCGCAGTATGACGTTGCGGAAAACCCCGAAAACGGAATAGGAGAACTCCCCGGAATGGACGCCGAGGGTTTGTTCGAGTTTTTGTCGATGATGAGCGACGACACCGTTGACGGCGTGAATATGCACGAGCTTATGAATTATACGGCGTATTCTCTGCTGCATTACAGAATGGCGTTCGCCGCGATAAGAGGCTACGGCGGAAAGCGCCGCAAGACATTCTTCAATATCTGCAGCGGCTTGTTCGCGCCGATCTTTCAGTTCTACCGCAAGATGGAGTTCTTCGGAGTGATCGTGCTGCTGGTGATGACGCTGCCCCCGCTGGCATTGGCGGTCGCTACGCATTATGTCACGATAGCCCCGGACACGCTGAATCTTTTGTACTCCGTCATCAACATCATAAACGCCGCGGAGATGGTGCTGCTGTGTATTTTCGGAGACTATATCTATTACCGTCACGCGATAAAGCGCATCCGCAAGATAAGAGAGAGCTTCGGCGGCGAGCGCACCGAAGAATATTACCAAGCGCTCACCGAGCAGGGAATGCCGTCCTACGGCAGAGCACTGCTGGGCCTGTTGGCGTTTGCGTTTGCGGAGGCGTGCGTGCTGGCTGTGTCCTCACATGGAATGTTTATATGAAATAAAGGAATTTTAGAGAATGAAACGTCGGTTGGAGCAATTTTACGCCGCTTTCGGCGACAAGGGGATAATGTTCATTTTGTATGCTTTTTCGGTGGTGGTGAATTCGCTGCTGACATGGCACATGGAGCTTCCCGCAATATATCCCGATGAGATATCCGTCGCAGGGATAGCGGCGTATTATTCGGGGAAAAACTGGTCCGCTGTCATAGCGAACACCGGCGAAAGCGGGTATGTTCAGGCGATATTTTATACGCTGCTTTTTCCGCTGTTGAAGAACCCCTACGCGCTTTACAAGGCGATGCTGATAATAAACGCCATACTTATCAGCTTTATTCCGCTGATAATCTATCACCTGTCCGCAAAGCTCGGAGTAGCGCGGGTACGGCAAAAGCTGCTCATCTCCATAAGCTGCGGAATGTACGTTTCGTATATAGCCGACTCCAAATTCATCTGGAACGAGACCATAACCAGCCTGCTGTGCTGGGTAATGGTGCTGTGCTTTTTCACCGCGTGGGACAGAAAGACCCGCAGCACACGGTTTACAATGTCCGTGCTGTTGGGTTTTTTGTGCGCGCTGTCGTATGCCGCGAACACAAGATTATTGGCGTTGGCGGTAGCGCTGGTGCTGACGGTGATACTTGCGCAAACGCTCTTTAAGGAGAAAATAGTAAACCTTCCCGCGTTTATGGGTTCGATATTGCTGTCGTTTGTTGCGGAATACTTCCTGCACAATCTACTTAAAAGCAGACTGTGGCACGGGGCAGGCGACGACGGCTTGCAGGCGGCTTTTAAGACGAGCTTTTTCGGAGTATTCTTCTCGCAGATCTACGCGTTCATGACCTCAACCCTCGGTTTGGGAGCGATCGCGGCGGCAATATCCGCGGTGATGATGTTCTCCTGCATACGCGAGGGAATCCGCCGCCGGGTAGACACCCCCGAAAGCGGAACTAAGGTCTACGAGCCGATAAAGCACAAATACAGCTTAAGGCTGACGCTCTTTGCGCTGTTTCAATTTCTTGCGGTAATGTGCACCTCTGTTTTTTCGGCAGTATTCCAAAGAGGCGGAGTAAGCGCAGCGTCAAATTTCGCCCGTTACAGCGACAATTTAGCGCCGCTCGCGTTGTTTTTGATGCTGGTGTTCGTGATCCTTTACGGAGTAGAATTAAAGCAGATACTTTTCGGCTGCGGGATATACGCGTATGCCTGCCTGTGCTTCGGCTTGGTGGGATATCCGGTGATCAGCCGTGCCGAACAGAGCGGACAAACCCCCGTCATGGGACTAATGCCCGTGACCCTCGACGACGGCATTGCAAACGACATCACGGGAATGACCTACATAATAATGTCCTCCTGCGCGTTTGCGCTGTTCGCGGTGCTTATAGTGTTTGTTTCCTGTTCGAGAAAACACCGCGCCGCGCTGGTTTCGACAGCGGTATTCGGCGTGATAGTGCTGGCGGCGGGATATTTCGGGATAGACTATCTTCCCTCTGTCGGGCAAATGAGTTCCGAAAAAAACGAGCCATACCGCGCGGTATTCGACCTGCTTTATAACGACCCCCAGTCCCCGCCGATAATCGTTTACGAAGCCGAGCCGGAGCTTGCCGCGGCGATCCAGTTCCTCGCTCCCGACACCAAGGTAAGCGTTTTGCAAAAGGGAGAACGCGTTCCCGAATCCTGCCTGCTCATTGCGGTAAACGGCGTTCAGGTGCCGTTTGAGGGCGGCTCTTACGACAATGTCGGAAGAACGGACACCTACTCCGTCTATGCGTTCGGAGAAAGCGCGCGCGACTTCATTCGTTACAGCTCCGCCAGCGGAAAGGAATCATGATATGAATATCGAAGCCTTTCAGTTGGGGAACCTTAAGATGTTTGTGTCCGACGATCACCGCTTCGGCACAGACGCGTTTTTGCTGGCATATTACGCGAATATCCATAAGAATGATGTGGTCTGCGACCTCTGCACCGGCTGCGGAATAATCCCGCTGATCTTTTGCAAGAACGCTCCCCCAAAGCTGGTTTACGCGATGGATATTCAGGAAGAAGCGATAGAGCTGCTGAAAAGCTCCGTCGCCGAGAACTCTCTCGAAAACGCGGTAAAGCCGATACTGTGCGATCTGCGTGAGATCCCCCAAAGCGTATTGAAATACGAGACCGTCGATGTTGTAACGGCAAATCCCCCGTACATGACAGGCGGCTCGGGCTATGAAAAGACCTCGCGCGCGCAGGCGATAGCGCGTCACGAGCTTATGTGCAATATCGACGACGTGTGCAAAGCCGCGGCAAAGCTGCTGAAGTACGGAGGCTTGCTGAAAATGTGCCACCGTCCCGAGCGGCTTTCCGACGTGATCTGCGCGATGCGCGAGAATAAGCTCGAGCCGAAGTCGATAACGTTTGTGCATAACGATATAAACGACAAGCCGTGGCTGTTTCTGATAAGCGGAAAAAAGGGCGCCGCCCCCGGCATGACCGTCGAAAAGCCAATGGTGCTGTTAAACGGCGACAAGACTTACACGGAGGAATATTCCAAAATATATGAATAACAACGAAACCGCCAAGCTCTACGTTGTCGGAACCCCCATAGGTAATCTGGGAGACCTGAGTCCGCGCGGCGTCGAAACGCTCGAGAAGGTCGATTATATCGCCGCCGAGGACACTCGCGTAACGCTCAAGCTCCTCACGCATTTCGGGATAAAAAAGCCGCTGCTCTCCTGCTTCAGCCCCAAGGAACAGGAGAAAAGCGAGAAGCTGCTCTCGCTGTTGTCTGAGGGGAACAGCATAGCATTGGTAAGCGACGCGGGAATGCCCTGCATATCCGATCCCGGCGGAGTATTGGTGAAAAAATGCCGCGAGCACGGGATCCCCGTTGAGGTAATACCGGGGTGTAACGCCGCGGTAGCCGCGGTAGCCGTAAGCGGAATGGAGATAGACAGATGGGTTTTCGAGGGCTTTCTGCCGGTGCAGAAAAAGGAACGTCAAGAGCGTCTCGAAACGGTAAAAAAGCTCCCACACGCGCTCGTATATTACGAAGCTCCGCACAAAATAAAGCAGACCCTGTACGATTTGACGGAGGTCTTTGGCGGAGAACGCGAGGCGGCGATCTGCCGGGAGCTTACCAAGCTCCACGAGGAGGTCATCCGCGGAACGCTATCGGAGCTTTCCAAAATATACGATGAAGAACAGCCGCGCGGCGAGTTCGTTCTGGTGGTAAGCGGAGCGAAAAGCGCGGATAACGAGTTCACGCTCGAACAGGCGGTTGCTCTCGCAAAGCAGCTCACCGACGGCGGCGAAAAGCTCTCGGAGGCTTGCAGACAGGCATCAAAGGCGACGGGAATTTCCAAACGGGAAATATACTCGATGCTTTCGAAATAAGGAGGTACATTATGGAAATGGAAAAGAAAACAGGCTCGCTCGTAAAGATCGTAGTTCCGATAATCGGAGCGGTCATCGTAGTCGCGGCGGCGGTAGCGTATATCTGCCTAAAGCTCGCCGACGAGATGCGCTATAACGAAAAGTGGGCGGATTACGACGAATGCGGATGGCATTGAGTTATTAGAGAATAGTTGCTAGTTGCCGGTTACGAAAGAGATAAAATGCTCTTTGGGGTTACCAAAGGCGCGTTTAAGTTCTCGTAACTAGCTACTAGCGACTATTCTCTAGCAACTAAACGGTGTAAAAGCATTTTGACACCCCCAAAACCACGTTGTCAAGGTATTTTGGTAGACAATTTCTTGAAATTCTCCTAAAATAGTAGCTGGAGATTAGCGATTAGTTGCCGGTAATTCAGACATAACGCATCTGCAATACTTTTATGGAGCATTTAATTTCTCATAACCGGCAACTAGCAACTATTCTCTAACAACTAAAGGGGGTTGATAGTATGGAGATAGGAAATCGCTTAAAAAACGCGCGGGTCGAAATAGGACTGACACAGGAAAAGGTCGCCGAAGAGATCGGCGTATCTCGTCAGACCGTTTCAAATTGGGAGAACGGCAAGTTCTACCCCGACATCGTAAGCGTGATAAAGCTGTCCGATCTTTATTCTGTCTCCCTTGACGAACTGTTGAAGGAGGACAAGAATATGA